>NZ_JBFWLF010000049.1:0-19123 GCF_050252275.1 Citrobacter sp.
TCTGCTGGCTGGTTGCTCCAGCAACGCTAAAATCGATCAGCTGTCTTCTGACGTTCAGACTCTGAACGCTAAAGTTGACCAGCTGAGCAACGACGTGAACGCAATGCGTTCCGACGTTCAGGCTGCTAAAGACGACGCAGCTCGCGCTAACCAGCGTCTGGACAACCAGGCTACTAAATACCGTAAGTAATAGTACCTGTGTAATAGAAATGGCGCACATTGTGCGCCATTTTTTTGTCTCACGTTCTTCCTTCCCGCTACTCTCACTACTGCGTCTGCGTCTCTTCCTGTACTGATCCATTTTGCGCTGACTGAACAGCAGGTGTAGCTTCAACCGTTGGCGTTTGCCCGGCAGAGACCGCCACCGGATAACCCGCGCGACGATACAACGCTTTATCCACCAGAGCGTCATCCACCTCTTTCATCGCCTTAAACTGGCTGAACCCGGCAGGCAGCACATACGGCATCGTCTGTACGTTTTGTTCTTCTTCCGGCGACAGTGGTCGGTGGACCTCAACGTAGCGCAGTCCGCTCGGCTCCACGGAATATTTCACCGGTTCATTAATCACTCTCACCGGCGTTCCCGTGCGGACCTGGGAGAACAGCGCTTTGATGTCCGGGGCATTCATCCGGATACAGCCGGAACTGACGCGCAGACCCACGCTGTCTGGTTGACTGGTGCCATGAATGAGATACTCGCCATTACCGTGCGCCAGACGCAGTGCAAAGAGCCCCAGCGGGTTATTCGGCCCGGCGGGGACCACCGGCGGCAACGTAATGCCTCGCTCCAGAGAGCGCTTACGGATGCCTGCCGTTGGCGTCCAGGTCGGATTCGGGATTTTCTGCCCAACGCGGGTTTCCATCACCGGCGTTTCCAGTCCCTGTAAACCAATACCGATCGGATAGACCTGGACGATATTTTCGCCCGGCGGATAGTAGTACAGCCGCAGTTCAGCCAGATTAACAATGATGCCTTCTCGGGGCGCATCGGGCAGCAATAGCTGTGACGGGATCGTTACCAGGGTGCCCGGCTTTGGCACAGGCGCAATGGTATTATTTGCCTCCAGAATAAGCATCGCGGCAGTATCAAAACGACGGGCAATGGCCTGCAGGTTTTTATCGCCTTCCTGCACCGTATACGTTTGATTCTGCCCAACAAGACGACTGCCTGCTGGCGGTAAGGGGTAATCCACCGCCCAGGCAGCCTGTATGGCGCTGTAAGCGCCGATAAGCATTAGAGTGATAAGAGACGCGCGTTTCATACCCAACCTCCTGTATTCACTGGCATGGCCAGAATGCTGATAATCCTGTAAGACAGCCGGCTGCCTTACCTGACAGGATGAAAGCTGTCTATTGAGTTTAGCTAAGCGTTGCTGCTTTGGTACGGATCGCGCGAATCATCGCTTCCAGACCCTGCGAACGAGACGGCGTGAGATGCTGCGCGAGCGCCATCTGTTCAAACCACGGCCGCACATCAAAATTCACGATATCCTGAGCCGTCATCTGGTGATACAGAATGAAGACGACCGCAATCAGTCCTTTCACAATGGCAGCATCACTGTCGCCCTGCAGCTCAATAACGCCTTGCGCATTCTGGCGCATCGCTATCCAGACCTGACTCTGACATCCCTGAATCGTATTTTCAGGACAACGGTCCGCTGCGGATATTTCCGGCAATCGCTGTCCCAGCTCAATGATGTACAGATACTTCTCTTCCCAATTAGCGCAACGCTGAAAATTACGCAACAATTTTTCTCTATCCGGCAGCGCAGCCATAGTGCCTCCCTGTTACCCTAGTAAGCGGTGAATTCGTTGCAAGCCTGTCACCAGGCGATCCACTTCTTCATGGGTGTTATACATTGCCAGCGACGCCCGGCACATCGCCGGCACCTGATAAAAAGCCATCAGCGGCATCGCGCAATGGTGTCCGGTCCGCACGGCGATCCCGTAATTATCGAGAAAACTGCCGACGTCATAGGCGTGATGTTTGCCGAGATTAAAGGCAATCACACCCAGACGGTCACTGGGACCGTACAGCGTGAGATCCGGCACCGCCTTCAGTTGCTCCAGCGCATAGTGCATTAAGTTCTGTTCGTATTCGTTAATCGCCACCAGTCCCAGCGCTGAAACATACTCCAGCGCGGCGCCAAAGCCGATAATCCCGCCGGTATTCGGCGTCCCCGCTTCGAAGCGCCACGGCGCTTTCGTCCAGGTCGTCCCCTGCGTCAGGCTGACGGTGGCGATCATCGACCCGCCCCCTTCCCAGGGCGGCATCTGTTGCAACAGCGCCTCTTTGACATAGAGCACACCAATACCGGTCGGGCCATACAGCTTGTGACCCGAGAAGACGTAAAAATCGCAGTCCAGCGCCTGAACGTCTACCGGGTGGTGCATCACCGCCTGCGCACCGTCCACCAGCACCTTTGCGCCATGCTGATGCGCCAGCGCGATCATTTCGGCGACAGGGTTTTCCGTACCCAGCACATTAGAGACGTGCGTTATCGCCAGCAGCCGGGTTTTCTCATCAAACAGGGTGGGTATGATCTCCTGTTGCAATGTGCCGTCGGCGTTCAGCGGGATCACCCTCAGCTCAGCGCCCACCCGCGCGCACAGCATCTGCCACGGCACGATGTTGGCATGATGCTCCATCTCACTGATGATGATGTTATCGCCCGCGTGGACGTTCTCTGGCCCCCAACTGTTGGCGACCAGGTTAATGCCTTCCGTTGTACCGCGCACAAACACCAGCTCTTCCGCAGAGCGTGCGTTAATAAACAGCGATGCCAGCTTGCGCACATTCTCCATTTTTTCGGTGGCCTGAGCGCTGAGGGTGTGGATCCCCCGGTGCACCGCCGCATAACCGTGACGATAAAACTCAGCTTCCGCGTCAATCACCTGCGCCGGTTTTTGCGCGCTGGCGGCGCTGTCGAGATACGCCAGCGGCAGACCATTCACTTCGCGCGTGAGGACTGGAAAATCCGCACGTACTGTGTCGATGGGAAATGTCATGCTACGCCTCCCGGCAGACGTTGGCCGATCCGCGCCAGCACCTGTTGTTTCAATGCCTCGTCGCTCAGCGCTTCCGTCAGTTCTGCGGCAAAGGCATAAAGGATCATCTGTTGTGCATCCCGTTGAGCAATCCCGCGCGAGCGCAGGTAGAACATCTGCTCATCGTCAATACGCCCTACCGTCGCCCCGTGACTACACTTCACGTCATCAGCGTAGATTTCCAGCTGCGGTTTGGTATCCACTTCTGCAAGCTTGCCGAGCAGCAGATTATTGTTCGTCATCTGCCCGTCCGTTTTGATCGCGTGTTGGGCAACGTTAATCAGCCCGTTAAATACCGCCCGCCCCTTATCGCTGACGATGGTTTTATGCAACTGTCGGCTGTTGCAATAGCCTTTGTTGTGCTCAAGCCATGTGCGGGTATCGCAGACCTCATTTTTCACCGGCATGGCCAGGCTGTTGATCCTGAGGATCGTGTTCTCGCCGTTCAGTTGTGTGCTGGTGTTGTGACGCAACACCGCATCGCCGAGCAGAAAGCTGTGGCTGTGCGCCGACGCGTCTGCCGCCAGCAAGATATCGTTATGGGCGAAGTGATGGCTGAGCGGGTTTTCAAATACCAGCTTGATGTGATGCAGGTGCGCGTTTGCCGCCACGTTCATGGTCAGGCGCGCGCCGGTGAAATGTCGGGCATCATTCAGACTGACGTAATGCTCGATAATCGTCGCCTCCGCCCCTTCCGCCAGCTCAAGATGGTGACGATAGTGCGCCGTGTTCACCTCTTCTGCGGATACGCCCTGGGTGATGTGCATCAACAGCAGCGGTTTTACCGGGCGCTGGTTACGCTTAACGCGAATATGGGTCACGCTACGCGCCAGGCTTTCGGTGAGATGCAAAAACACTTCCGGTTGTACCGCGACCGGCAGGGTCTGGCGCTCGTCGTTGATCGCCACCTCAAAACCGCTGTTCTCCCAACTGTCGCTGAGCGTCGGGTTGAACTGCCCGTCGACAAACACCAGTCGCAATGCCTCCACGTTAAGCGCTAACGCATCGCGCTGCGCCGGGGAAACATCGGCATAACGACTGACGAACAAGCTGTTGCTGAGTCCTTCCAGCGGTGTGTATTTCCAGTTCTCATGCTTGCGCGTTGGCAGCCCCAGACGCAGAACCTGCTGGAGATGCTGTTGTGCCTGTTCAGAACGCGTCTCACCCAGTGCTTCAAACAGGTGATGCCATTGTTGCAGCGCATTACTGCTGTTCGGTAAGCCAGCCATATCCCTGCTCCTCCAGTTGTTTGACCAGCGTGAAATCGCCAGACTTCACAATCCGTCCCTGATACAGGACGTGGACAAAATCCGGCTTGATATAGTCAAGGATGCGCTGATAGTGGGTGACAATAATGAACGAGCGCTTACCGTCACGCAGTGAGTTGACCCCATCGGCAACCACTTTCAGGGCATCAATATCCAGCCCGGAGTCCGATTCATCGAGAATGCACAGTTCCGGCTCAAGCACCGCCATTTGCAGAATGTCATTCCGCTTCTTCTCGCCGCCGGAAAAACCGACGTTTACCGAGCGGGTTAGCAGATCTTCCGGCATCTTCAGCAGCGCGATTTTCTCTTCCATCAGATCCTGAAAATCGAAGCGATCAAGCGATTCCTGGCCGCGATACGTACGCACCGCATTGAGCGCTGTTTGCAGGAAAAACTGATTGCTGACGCCGGGGATTTCCACCGGATACTGGAAGGCCATAAAGATACCTTCGCCTGCTCTCTCTTCTGGCGCCAGCTCCAACAGGTCTTTGCCTTTAAACATCACCGACCCGCCGGTGACCTCGTAATCTTCACGCCCTGCCAGCGTCGCAGAAAGCGTACTTTTCCCGGAGCCGTTCGGTCCCATAATGGCATGCACTTCCCCCGGACGAACCTCAAGGTTCAACCCACGCAGGATGGCTTTTTCTTCCACACTGACCTGTAAATCTTTAATCGTTAACATGTTTCTTCCTTAACCGACGCTGTGTTCAAGGCTAATGGCTAAAAGTTTTTGTGCTTCGACGGCAAACTCCAGCGGCAACTCGGAGAACACGTCTTTACAGAACCCGTTGACGATCATTGAGATCGCATCTTCTTCGCTGATACCGCGCTGCAGACAATAGAACAGCTGATCTTCACCAATCCGTGAGGTGGTCGCTTCGTGCTCCAGCTGCGCGCTGTTGTTGCGGCATTCAACATACGGGAAGGTATGCGCTCCGCAGTCGGCGCCAATCAGCATCGAGTCACACTGGGTAAAGTTACGGGCATTGGTGGCGGTCGGCATAATTTTGACCAGTCCGCGGTAGCTGTTCTGGCTGTGTCCGGCGGAAATCCCCTTAGAAATAATGGTCGAGCGGGTGTTCTTGCCGATGTGGATCATCTTGGTACCGGTGTCCGCCTGCTGATGACCGCTGGTTAACGCCACCGAATAAAATTCGCCGATGGAGTTGTCGCCGCGCAGAATACAGCTGGGGTATTTCCAGGTGATGGCTGACCCCGTCTCCGACTGGGTCCATGACATTTTGCTGTTCTCACCCTCGCACAACGCGCGTTTGGTGACGAAATTCAGAATGCCGCCGGTGTTGTTATCGCCAGGGAACCAGTTCTGGACGGTGGAGTATTTCACCTCGGCGTCTTTGTGGATAATGACTTCCACGACCGCCGCGTGCAGCTGATAGCTGTCGCGCACTGGTGCGGAACAGCCTTCGATATAGCTTACATAGCTGCCTTCATCCGCCACCAGGATCGTGCGTTCAAACTGCCCGGTCTTTTCGGCGTTAATGCGAAAATAGGTTGAAAGCTCCATCGGACAGCGCACGCCTTTCGGCACATAGATAAAGGTGCCATCAGAGGCGACTGCGGCATTCAACGCGGCGAAGAAGTTATCGTTCCCGGGCACGACGGTGCCAAGATACTGTTTCACCAGTTCAGGATGATCGTGTATCGCCTCACCAAAGGAGCAGAAAATGATCCCCTGCTCCGCCAGTTTTTCACGATAAGTGGTGGCAACGGAGACGGAGTCAAAAATGGCATCCACCGCGACTTCACGGCCTTCGCGTACCGGTACGCCAAGCTGTTCAAACGCAGCCTCAACTTCTTTGCTGAGAAAGGCGTTTGCCCCGGTTTGCTGGACCGCCCCCGGCTCAGAAGCGCAGGTCTCATCGCAATTCCCGCACGACGGCGCGGAATAGTAGCTGTAATCCTGATAATTCAGCTTCTCATAGTGCGCCTTCAGCCAGTGCGGCTCCGGCATGTCAACCCACGCTCTGTACGCATTAAGGCGAAACTCCAGCATCCACTCCGGTTCATTACGTTTGGCCGAAATGGCGCGCACCACCTCTTCGTTGATCCCTTTCGCCAGCTCGTCTGTTTGCAGTTGGGTAAAGAAACCCTCTTTATAATTCAGGGGGCCGCCGGTCCAGGTTTTGACATCGTCAGTTGCTTCAGTATTACGAGACATAGTACCGCCTATACCCCAAAGCTTTCGCCACAGCCGCATTCGTTCTGGGCTTTCGGGTTATGAAATTTGAATAACTGGTTTAATCCTTCACGGACGTAATCCACTTCCGTGCCGTCGATAAACGGCATCGCCTGTAACGGGACATAGAGCTTCGCGCCTTCAACCTCAAACAGCAGATCGTCTTTTTCCGGATCGCTGACAGTATCCAGCACATAGCCAAAACCCGCGCATCCCGTCTGTTTAACGCCCAGGCGCACGCCCAGCATACCCGGCTGCTTTGCGACCAGTTCGCGAATATGGGCCGCTGCCGCCGGGGTTAGCGTCAATCCGCGCCAGGCAAAATCGTCCGGATTAAATGTTCCTGAATGCAATTCCATAGGGTTACCTCGCATAGTGAGCCATCAGGCTATAACACCATGTTAGTGATAACGATTCTCACTTCAACCCCTCAACAGCAGGGGCATTACGGTGTTTCACCTGTTTTGACCGCTTTTATTAAGCATAGACCCTGCCACGTGGGTTAAAAGGAATGGATGAATTTGTTCAATTTACTGATTAATAATGACTTTAGCGTCTGTCATCGACCGGACTGGTCAAAACAGTAAAGATGTATAGAAAATGACTATTTCAGGGATAGGAATGACGTGAGAAGCGTGAAAGCACAGAAAAACAAAACCCTTAAGGTTGTCAGTAACAGCCCTAAGGGTTCCGGCCCCATCCGGCGCTTATCTCCGGCACTCATGATGGCTTAGCTCTTGAAGGGGCGATAAGAATAGTCTCATATCGGTAAAGGTCATTTTTAACACAAATTGCTATCTGCTGTTTTATACGTCAGATCAATTCATGGGCTTTACGGCATGGCGGTCTGGATCGCCTCCAGAAACAGCCGAAGCCCGGCGGGCTGATGTTCACGGGAAAGATACAGGCCGTACACGGCAAGGCGTCGGGGTTGCAAGGTTGGTAGCAGGCGAACCAGTCGTCCCTGAGCCAATCCTTCACGCGCTTCTTTTTCCGGTACCAGCGCTATCCCCATGCCTGCCAGCGCGGATTCACAAAGTAAAGACGAGATCCCGGCACTCAAATTCCCCTTGATCGCCACCGAGACCGCCTCGCCCTGCTCGTTGAGAAAGTGCCACGATTTTCCTGCAAACCCACTGTAATACAGACAGTTATGCTGAGTGAGATCCTCCAGCGTCTGTGGGGTGCCGTGCTGACGCAAATACGCCTCTGATGCGCAGAGAACCGATTCGCAATCGCCAAGCCGACGGGCAATCGCGCCAGGCTCCGGGTTATCGGTAATGCGAATGGCGACATCAATACGTTCACCGACCAGACTGACTGGCTGATTGTTTATCTCAACTTCAATGCGCAGTTCGGGATAACGCGCTAAAAATCCCGGCAGCATCGGGGCGAGAATATGCATTGCCGTAAAGTGCGCGCAGGCGACGCGTAGCGTTCCGCTGGGAATATCTGCCGCCGACGCCGCGCCAATCGCTTGTGAGAGCTGTGCCAGCGTTCGCGTCTTCACCAGCGCCTCCTCCCCGGCGGGGGTAATTGTCAGCCTGCGAGAGGTGCGATGAATCAGCCGCGCCCCGGCCCATTTCTCCATCTCATCAAGATAGCGGCTCACCATCGGCCGGGAGAGACCCAGTGCCCGCGCCGCCGCACTCAGACTGCCTAAATCGCAGATATGATTGAATACCGTCGCCGCCATCACTCTGTCCATCGCCACCCATCCGATCGTTTTATGAAACTCAGCATGTTCTGATACGGGAATTCTAACAGATCTCAATTCCCTTAAAATACAGGCCACACACAAGACCATTTCATCTGCATAAGGCTATTCCTCATGAAAAGTAAACTGCTGGCCCTGCTGTTGCCTGCTGTCGCCTCCCCCCTGTTTGCCGCGCCGCTGCAACTTGACGTCTATAACCCGCAGGAGAACGCCATTTTCCCTGTCTCCTCAACGTTAGTATCCGGTCCGACGGAAGCGATATTGTTTGATGCGCAGTTCAGCACTAAAGACGGTGAAAAGCTGGTGGAGATGATTAAATCCCGTGGCAAGACGCTGAAGGCCATCGTGATTACCTCCGGCGATCCGGATTTCTATTTCGGCCTGCAGCCGATTGTGAAAGCCTTTCCTGACGCGAAGGTACTGGCCACGCCACAGGTTGTTGAGCATATTCGCGCCACCAAAGAGGCTAAGTTGCAGTACTGGGGACCCCAGATGAAAGAGGGGGCGCCAACGGCGCTGACCGTCCCGCAGGCAACCACAGAAACGCGTTTTCGCATCGATGGTGAAACGCTGGAACTGCGTCATCCCAGTGATTACGCGGCCTATGTTTGGGTGCCAGCGAACCGGACCATTCTCGGCGGCACGGGCGTGGCGTCAGGCATTCACGTCTGGACCGCTGACACCCAGACACCAGCGCAACGCGCATCATGGCGTCATGTTCTGACTGAAATGGATAGTCTAAAGCCTGCACAGGTTATTCCGGGTCATTACCTTGGTGAGCGCCCTGAAGGCGATCGGGCCATCCGCTTCACGCAGGATTATCTGCAATCGTTCGAACAGGCGTTGGCGGCGAAGCAAGGTTCGCCCTGGGTCATTAAAACGATGAAAGCGGCGTGGCCGGGACTGGCAGAGGAAAGTTCGCTGGAATTGAGCGCGAAAGTGAATTCGGGCGAGATGGCGTGGTAATACCGCCAGTGAGGAACAAAAAAACCCGACACGAATGTCGGGTTCTTTTTACGTTAACGATCGCTGAATCAATGAACGCCAAGGCGCCAGGCAAAGTAGATCTCTTCTTTTAATTCAGTGGAAGAGAGCGTCAGTAAATCGGCAAATTCCAGCTCAAGTTGTTTCAGTCTTTTGAGATACTGGGCTGGAGAAAGCTCTGTTTTATCACGACGTAAAAACTCAATTGCCAGTTGGGCCGGGTCTAGTTGGCTAGTCATATCATCCTCGCTTATGGTCAAAACCTGCACAGTATATCACCTTTCGCTGTGCAGATTATGACCAAAAGCAATACTGATCACACTTTTTTGGTGACAACGTCACACAACTGCCGTGGTCAGCCGCGAAGTACAGCACAGTCGCTGCTGCTCATCATAGATATCAATCTGCCAGACCTGATGACGGGCGCCGGTATGAATCGCCTTACAGATCCCCTTCACCCGCCCTTCCCGCGCAGAGCGAACATGGTTAGCGTTAACTTCCAGCCCCACCACTTTCTGCTCGCCCTGGGTGCACAGATAACCGGCAACCGAGCCGATGCTTTCTGCCAGCACGACAGAAGCGCCGCCGTGCAGCAGACCGAACGGCTGCTTCGTGCGTCCGTCGACGGGCATTGACGCTTCAAGCGTATCGTCGCCGATATGCTCAAAGCGAATATCCAGCAGGCCGACCATATTGCCTTCACCCATCGCATTGAGGGCGTCGAGGGTCACTTCACGTTTCCAGATCATCCAATAATCTCCAGTAATGCCTGTACAGGATGACGCACGCCCGTGCCTTCAACCCGTTTCACCTGGCTGCGACAGGAATATCCCGTTGCAAGGCAACGGCTACGCGGCAGCCGTTCCATCGCCTGATGCCATGACAGTTCATAAATGCCCAGCGAACTCGCATGGTTCTTCGCCTCATGACCGTAAGTACCGGCCATGCCGCAGCAGCCCACGCTCACGTTTTCCAGCTTCGCGCCAACGCGGGCAAAGATCGACGCCCATTGCGCGGGCGCGCCGGGCAGCGCGGTCACTTCGGTACAATGGCCAAAGAAATACCAGGATTCGCCGCTAACCTCGCGCGGTTCCTGCGAAGCCAGCGCGGTTGCCAGCCACTCATTGGCGAGCTGGACGTGGAAATCGCCGCGCGCGTCGCCTAACGCCAGCTTGTACTCATCGCGATAACAGAGCACCAGCGCCGGATCAACACCGACCATCGGCATCCCCAGTTTTGCCACGCGGTTCAAAAACTCAGAGGTCTTTTTGGCGGTCTTCGCAAAGCGGGTCAGGAATCCTTTAATGTGCTGCGCTTTACCGTTTGGCGAGAATGGCAACAGAACCGGCTGCATCCCCAGCTTCTCAATCAGACGGACGAAATCAGCCACCACCTGCGCATCGTAATAGCTGGTAAACGGGTCCTGCACCACCAGCACCGTATTGGCTTTCTGCGCATCCGACAGCGCTTCAAGCTGTTCCAGCGTCATGTTCGCCGATCGATGCCCGACCATCTGTTGTTGCAGCGACGGCGTCGAGAGCAATGGCAGATCGACCATGCCGATATGCTTTGCGGACAGCTTGCGCACCAGCGGCTGATTAATAAAGAAGTTAAAGGTTTTCGGCACCCGGGCCATCAACGGCGCATAGGTTTCAACCGTCGCCACCAGATGGTCACGCAGCGGACGCAGGTAGCGGGTATGGTAAAGTTGCAGGAAACGCGAACGGAATTCCGGCACATCGATTTTGATCGGACACTGCGTCGAGCACGCCTTACAGGCCAGACAGCCGGACATCGCCTCTTTTACTTCATGCGAGAAATCATACTCGCCCTTGTTGGCGTGCCAGGTGTTACGAGTACGCGCGATCAGAGAACGCAGGCTGGGTCGTTTACTTGCCAGCGCATTTTCCAGTCGCACCGGATCGACACCGCGATCCGCCAACAAACGTAACCATTCGCGCACCAGCGTCGCACGCCCTTTGGGTGAGTGGATACGATTGAGGCTGATTTTCATCGATGGGCACATCGGGCTCTTCGCATCGAAATTAAAGCACAAACCGTTACCGTTACATTCCAGCGCGCCGCGCCAGGTCTGGCGCACGGCCAGCGGAATTTGCCGGTCCCAGGTGCCGCGTTTGACCGCGTCGACTTTCATCATCGGTGCGTCGATGCCTTCAGGCGGACATATTTTCCCCGGATTCAGCCGGTTTTGCGGATCGAACGCCGCTTTAATCTTCCGCAGTTCCGCGAAAAGTTCATCACCGAAAAACGCCGGGCTGTACTCAGCGCGGAAACCTTTGCCGTGTTCCCCCCACAGCAGACCGCCATATTTTGCCGTCAGCGCCACCACTTCATCGGAGATTTGCTTCATCAGCACCTCCTGCTGTGGATCGCACATATCCAGCGCGGGACGCACATGCAGCACCCCGGCGTCAACGTGACCGAACATGCCGTAGCTCAGACCGTGACCATCAAGCAACGCGCGGAACTCCGCGATGTAATCAGCAAGATGTTCCGGCGGTACGCAGGTGTCCTCGGCAAAGGGAATCGGTTTTGCCGCCCCTTTCGCATTACCCAGCAGGCCCACCGCTTTTTTACGCATGGCATAGATACGCTCAACGCCCGCCAGTTCAGTGCATAGCTGCCAGCCAATCACGCCCGCCTCTTCGCGGGCAATCAGTTCGTCAAGCCGTTCGCACAGGGAAGCCACCTGCGCGTCGATAACTGTTTCATCATCCCCGGCGAATTCGACAATGTTCAGGCCGAGCATCTCTTTGTCCGGGACATCGGTAATCAATTCGCTCACTGAATGCCAGACGATGTCTTCACGCGCCAGGTTCAGCACTTTTGAATCAACCGTCTCCACCGACAGCGCGCGCGCGTCCACCATAAACGGCGCATTGCGCAGCGCGGAGTCAAAAGAGTCGTATTTCACGTTCACCAGTCGACGCACTTTCGGCAGCGGCGTAATGTCCAGTCGCGCTTCCGTAATGAACGCCAGCGTCCCTTCCGAGCCGGTGAGAATACGGGTCAGATCGAATTCGCTCATGTCATCGTTAAATACATGACGCAAATCGTAGCCCGTCAGGAAGCGGTTCAGTTTGGGAAATTTATCAATAATTAACTGACGGTTATCGCGGCAGCGTTCAAACACAGTGCGATAGATACGACCAATCGTGGTGTTGCTCTGACCGAGCGTTTCCGCCAGTGCGACCGGCAGCGGCTGCGTGTCGAGAATATCGCCGCCCAGCAGCACGGCCCGCACCCCCAGCACGTGATCGGATGTCTTCCCGTAGACCAGAGAACCCTGTCCGGAGGCGTCGGTATTAATCATCCCGCCCAGCGTTGCCCGGTTACTGGTGGACAGTTCCGGGGCAAAGAAATAGCCATACGGCTTCAGATACTGATTCAGTTGATCCTTGATCACCCCCGCTTCCACCCGCACCCAGCCCTCTTCCGGGTTGATTTCGATGATGCGGCTCATATAGCGGGACATATCGACAATGATGCCCTGATTGAGCGCCTGTCCGTTCGTGCCGGTACCGCCGCCGCGCGGCGTGAAAATCAGCGAGGCAAAGCGCGGCAGCGCCGCCAGGCGGGCAATGAGCGCCACATCAGCCGTTGAACGAGGGAAAACCACGGCATCGGGGAGAAGTTGATAGATACTATTATCTGTCGACATTGTCAGACGATCGGCATAACTGGTTGCCGTATCGCCGGTAAATCCTTGTTGCTCCAGCTCTTGCAAAAAATTGAGCACCAGCTGAACGACGCCGGGTGCCTGAGAAATTTGTGGAATCATTATCGTGACCCTTTCCTGCGGTCTGTGTGTTGTGGGAGTTAATCGTTTGCTTATTGTTGTATCACATTTTTTTCTAATACACCCAACAGAAATACTGGCAGAATCCGCCTGTCAAAAACCGCTGAAATTGCTCATCATTATGAGACGTGTTTCGAGCGGTCGCGTCGCGTCAACGATCTGACGCACTACATAGGTGAAAAGAGTTTATGGTCAATATTCGTCAGCCCAGGGATATCGCACAAGTGCTGCTGTCGGTGCTGTTTTTAGCCATCATGATTGTGGCGTGTCTCTGGATTGTTCAACCTTTTATTCTGGGCTTTGCCTGGGCCGGGACGATCGTCATTGCGACCTGGCCCGTTCTACTGCGCCTGCAAAAATTACTCTGGGGCCGCCGTTCGCTGGCGGTTCTGGTGATGACACTTTTATTAGTACTGCTGTTTGTGATCCCGATTGCCCTGCTGGTCAACAGTATCGTTGACGGTAGCGGACCGCTGATCCACGCCGTCACGAGCGGGGATATGACGTTGCCGGACCTGGCCTGGTTGAACAGCATCCCGCTGGTCGGCGCCAAACTGTATGCCGGCTGGCATAACCTGCTGGATATGGGCGGTACGGCGATTATGGCGAAGGTTCGCCCGTACATCGGTACCACAACAACCTGGTTTGTCGGTCAGGCCGCTCACATCGGTCGTTTTATGATGCACTGCGGCCTGATGCTGTTATTCAGCGCCCTGCTGTACTGGCGTGGAGAGACGGTGGCGTTGGGTATTCGTCATTTTGCCTACCGCCTGGCAGCAAAACGCGGAGACGCAGCGATGCTGCTGGCCGCCCAGGCGATCCGCGCGGTGGCGCTGGGCGTGGTTGTCACTGCCCTGGTACAGGCGGTGTTGGGCGGCATCGGTCTGGCCGTGTCCGGCGTACCCTATGCCACACTGCTCTCCGTGGTGATGATCCTCTCCTGTCTGGTTCAACTGGGGCCGTTACCGGTATTGATTCCGGCCATTATCTGGCTTTACTGGAGCGGCGATACGACCTGGGGTAGCGTGCTGCTGGCCTGGAGTTGCGTGGTGGGGACACTGGATAACGTGATTCGCCCGATGCTGATTCGTATGGGCGCAGACTTGCCGCTGATCCTGATCCTTTCCGGCGTTATTGGCGGCCTGATTGCGTTTGGCATGATTGGGCTATTTATCGGTCCGGTACTGCTGGCGGTGTCCTGGCGGCTATTCTCGGCGTGGGTTAACGAAGCGCCTGTGCCGACCAGCGAACCTGAAGAGATCCTCGAAGAACTGGGTGAAATCGAAAACCTTAAAAAATAGCATGATAGCAGGCGACTGCGGTCGCCTGAATGTTTAGCACAGCTAATCAATAGTGTAGCGCGATGCCTCTGTCTTTCCTGTTTCCGCTTCGTTGTCCCTGATTTGTGTCGCAAATTCTTTACAGTCTTTAAACTATTGAGACGAATCTGATCGACGCTAAAACACCCCATACCCTATTATTAGCTCACGGTTATAGATCAAGACATTGATTTATAAGTATGGAAATCCCCTGAGTGAAACAACGAATTGCTGTGTGTAGTCTTTGCCCATCTCCCACGATGGGCTTTTTTTTATCCTGACATTGTGGCTGTCTTACCGCACAATAATCCTTCCCTCCGCCTGTATCCCTCTTTTTTCCAGGGGAATCCCCCCTTTTCACATGCCGATAACAAATAATATTGCACAAGATACTGCGACTCTCTTCACGCCGAAATCAGCCTGATAATGTTATTTATGCTTTACTGTTTTTTAATATGAGGTCATTCAATGATGAACGCTTATGAGCTACAGGCATTACGTCATGTTTTTGCAATGACCATTGAAGAGTGCGTATCGTGGATTGCGCCAGATTATAATGCCGCCGACTGGCAGAGGTGGGAAAATGGCGAATGTGAACTCCCTCCCGCCATTACTGAAACGCTGCTGGAAATGCGTAGAAAAAGAAAATTACGTATTAATGCTATTATAGAGAAGATAAACAATCGCATTGGTAATAATACCATGCGTTTCTTTTCTGATTTAACCGATTTTCGGTCGGTCTATCGTGATGGCAGTTTTCTTGACTGGAAGATTTATCAATCCGTTGCTGCCGAACTCTATGCCCACGACCTGGAACGATTGTGTTAGACCACATATTTCCTGCCACTGGCGATTCATACTAAGAAACTTCAAATATAGAGACTCATTGTACTTTTAAGGCACGGGTATTTAACCCGTACCAGGGAAAATCATTAGCTATTTCGCTGAGCAGGCATCATGAAAAATCACTATTTCCCCACTGCGATGGGGCTGTATCTCAATTACCTGGTGCACGGTATGGGAGTCATCCTGATGAGTCTCAACATGGCATCGCTCGAACAACAGTGGCAGACCAATGCCGCTGGGGTGTCTGTCGTGATCTCCTCATTAGGCATCGGGCGCTTAAGCGTGCTGTTTTGCGCCGGATTATTATCCGATCGGTTTGGCCGCCGCCCCTTCATCATTCTGGGGATGCTTTGTTATGTGACGTTCTTTTTCGGTATTCTGACGACCCATAATATCATCATCGCTTATGCGTTCGGCGTCCTCGCGGGCATGGCGAACAGTTTCCTGGACGCCGGGACCTATCCCAGCCTGATGGAAGCCTTTCCCTCTTCGCCGAGCACCGCCAACATTCTGATTAAGGCGTTTGTCTCTGGCGGACAGTTTTTACTGCCCATCATCATTAGTCTGCTCGTCTGGGCAGAACTGTGGTTTGGCTGGTCATTTATCGTTGCCGCCGCCATCATGCTGGTTAACGGTCTGTTTTTACTGCGCTGCGCCTTTCCACCGCATCCTGGACGCCGCCTCGCGCCGGTCGCACCGACACACGAACCGCGCCAGCGCCCGGCTGAAAGACATCGCTGCGCATTTATCGACCTTGCCAGCTATACGCTGTACGGCTACATCTCGATGGCGACGTTTTATCTCATCAGCCAGTGGCTGGCGCAGTATGGTCAGTTTGTCGCCGGGATGTCGTATACCCTGTCGATCAAACTGCTGAGTATCTACACCTGCGGTTCGCTGCTTTGCGTTTTGATTACCGCCCCGCTGGTGCGCAAAACGGTGCGTTCAACCACCTTGCTGATGCTGTACACTTTTGTTTCGTTTGTCGCGCTATTGACGGTGTGCCTGCATCCCACGATGTATGTCGTGATCGTCTTTGCCTTTGTGATCGGCTTTTCATCAGCCGGGGGCGTAGTGCAAATCGGTCTGACCCTGATGGCCGCCCGCTTTCCGTATGCCAAAGGGAAAGCCACCGGCATTTATTACAGTGCGGGCAGCATTGCTACCTTTACGATCCCGCTGGTCACGGCCCATCTCTCACAAAGGAGCATCGCCGATATTATGTGGTTCGATACCGGTATTGCCGCCGTGGGGTTCTTGTTGGCGCTATTTATTGGCTACCGCAGCCGTCTCGAAACGAAACGTCAATTGATGATGTCACCGGTGGCGGAATAAGGCTGAATCCGCCGAATGCAATATTCTTATCACTGACTGCAATATAGTTTGTTTAACGCCGTTATTAACAATTAAACGTCGCAGGATAGGTGGGTTTTCACACTTTCGTCTGCAATATACCTGGTAACGAAAACGTCATGTTATGTAGTTCATGTCGTTTCACCATCGTATATTAATAAAAAATCGCCGGATATAAAAACGCTGGCGAAAGCAGAATTAAATTAACCGGCAAGGAGTTTTGAAAAAATGTCACAGAATAAGGCTTTCAGCACGCCATTTTTCCTGGCGGTCATCTGTATTTATCTCAGCTATTTTCTCCACGGTATTAGCGTCATTACGCTGGCGCAAAATATGACCTCACTCGCCGCGAAGTTTTCTACCGACAGCGCAGGGATCGCCTATTTAATTTCCGGCATCGGACTTGGTCGTCTGGTGAGTATTCTGTTTTTTGGCGTCCTGTCGGATAAATTCGGTCGTCGGGCGATCATTTTGTTGGGTGCCGTGTTATATATTCTCTTTTTCTTCGGCATCCCTGCCAGTCCTAACCTGATGGTGGCCTTTGTCCTCGCCGTCTGCGTTGGCGTGGCCAACTCTGCGCTTGATACCGGAGGCTACCCGGCGCTGATGGAATGTTTCCCGAAAGCGTCAGGTTCCGCGGTGATCCTCGTCAAAGCAATGGTCTCCTTCGGACAGATGCTCTATCCGATGCTGGTCGGCTATATGCTGCTCAACAACATCTGGTACGGCTATGGCGTGATCATTCCTGGCATTCTGTTTGTACTGATCACCCTGATGTTACTGCGCAGTCAGTTCCCCGGCCAGTTGGTGGATGCCAGCGTCGCTAAAGAGTTACCGCAGATGAACAGCAAACCGCTGGTCTGGCTTGAAGGAGTGGCTTCCGTCATGTTTGGCGTGGCGGCGTTTTCCACCTTTTACGTTATCGTGGTCTGGATGCCGAAATACGCCATGGCCTTCGCCGGAATGGAAGAAGCGGATGCGCTGAAAACCATCACGTATTACAGCCTGGGTTCGCTGGTCTGCGTCTTTATCTTTGCCGCACTGCTGAAAAAAATGGTTCGCCCCATCTGGGCTAACGTCTTTAATGCCGGACTGGCCACCGTTACCGCTGCCGTCATTTATCTCTGGCCGTCACCGCTGGTGTGTAACGCGGGCGCGTTTGTGATTGGCTTCTCTGCCGCGGGCGGGATTTTACAACTGGGCGTGTCGGTGATGTCGGAATTCTTTCCGAAGAGCAAAGCCAAAGTCACCAGCGTTTATATGATGATGGGCGGCCTCGCGAATTTTGTTATTCCGCTGATTACCGGTTACCTCTCCACCATCGGCCTGCAATACATCATTTTACTGGATTTCGCTTTTGCCCTGCTGGCCTTTATCACCGGCATTATCGTTTTTGTTCGCTATTACCGGGTCTTTAATATTCCACAAAACGATATCCGTCTGGGCGAACGTTATTTCTCAACAAAAAGTTAAGCGACAATTTAAGGAGTCATGTTATGGATGTAACCGCGAAATATGAACTGATCGGCTTAATGGCTTATCCCATCAGACACAGTTTGTCGCCTGAAATGCAAAATAAGGCGCTGGAGAAAGCCGGATTGCCGTTTACCTATATGGCCTTTGAGGTCGACAACAGCACCTTCGCTGGCGCTATCGAGGGGCTGAAAGCGTTAAAAATGCGCGGGACCGGCGTATCGATGCCCAATAAACAGCTGGCCTGTGAATTTGTTGATGAACTGACCCCGGCGGCGAAACTGGTTGGTGCGATTAATACCATCGTCAATGATGATGGCTACCTGCGTGGTTACAATACCGACGGCACCGGTCACATTCGCGCAATTAAAGAGAGTGGTTTCGATATCAAGGGTAAAACCATGGTATTACTGGGTGCAGGTGGCGCCTCCACGGCCATTGGTGCGCAGGCAGCCATTGAGGGGATCAAAGCGATTAAACTCTTTAACCGCAATGATGAATTTTTCCAGAAAGCAGTGGGCTTCGCTAAGCGGGTGAATGAAAACACCGACTGCGTGGTGACGGTGACAGACCTTGCTGACCAGCAGGCCTTCGCTGACGCGCTGGCGACAGCGGATATCCTGACCAATGGCACTAAAGTCGGCATGAAGCCGCTGGAAAATGAATCGATTGTCAGTGACGTGAGCCTGCTACGTCCGGAACTGCTGGTTACCGAATGCGTTTACAACCCGCATATGACGAAGTTATTGCAACAAGCGCAACAGGCCGGTTGCAAAACAATCGATGGTTACGGCATGTTGTTGTGGCAAGGCGCTGAACAGTTCAAACTGTGGACCGGCAAAGATTTTCCGCTGGAATACGTAAAACAGGTGATGGGGTTTGCGGCCTGACGGCCAGGAACTAAGACTGATAAAAGGTATTAAATGAAAACCGTAACCGTAAAAAACCTCGTGATTGGCGAAGGGGCTCCAAAAATAATCGTCTCGCTGATGGGCAAAGATATCGCCAGCGACCGCGCAGAAGCGCAGGCCAATCGCGACGCGCATATCGACATTATTGAATGGCGCGTTGACCATATCGCCGATGTCGCCTCTGCCG
>NZ_JBFWLF010000050.1:0-18846 GCF_050252275.1 Citrobacter sp.
AGGGTGGGGAGTGCGGTATTCGCGTGTTGTTCAGGAAGTGTATTCATTATGCGCCACCCATTAAAAAAGCCGGATATGGCGAAAGTGCCTTATCCGGCCTACGGAATAGTGCCATTTGTAGGCCTGATAAGCGAGAGCGCCATCAGGCAAAAAAGTTATGCGTCGTGCGTAATGACCGCCGGGATGGTGTCATCCTTACGTAACGTCAGAATTTCACAGCCGTTATCGGTCACCACAATAGTATGCTCGTATTGTGCAGACAAGCTCCGGTCTTTGGTTTTGACCGTCCAGCCGTCTTTCATTGTGCGGATACGGTAATCACCGGCGTTGAGCATCGGTTCGATGGTAAAGGTCATGCCCGGTTGCAGCACCACGCCGCCGTCATCCGCATCATAGTGCAGCACCTGTGGCTCTTCGTGGAAGCCACGACCAATGCCGTGTCCGCAGTATTCACGTACCACGGAGAAACCTTCTCCTTCCGCATATTTCTGGATCGCCGCACCGAGCGTACGCAGACGGATATCTGGTTTCACCATTCGCAGCGCCAGATACAGGCTTTCCTGAGTGACGCGGCACAGACGCTCGCCCAGAATGGTCGGTTTGCCGACGATAAACATTTTGGAGGTATCGCCGTGGTACTCGTCTTTAATGACGGTTACGTCGATGTTGACGATATCGCCATCTTTCAGATGCTTGGCATCATCCGGAATCCCGTGACACACCACTTCATTAATAGAGATGCAGACGGATTTCGGATAACCGTGATAGCCGAGGCAGGCCGAGATCGCATGCTGCTCGTTAACGATGTAGTCATTACAGATACGATCCAGTTCACCCGTGCTAACGCCCGGTTTGATATACGGTTCGATCATCTCCAGCACTTCCGCGGCCAGACGGCCCGCGACGCGCATTTTTTCGATTTCTTCAGGGGTCTTGATTGAGATAGCCATGAATTCTGTCCATCAGTGTCGATTATTTCGACAATAATTGTGTAAGTGCTGTCAATGGTATCAGTCCAGCATACATGCTGCCAAATTGAGAATCATTAACAGCACAGACCGCCAACAATTATTGGTGTCCACGGCGTATTTGTGGTATAAAGCGCGCCGGACTTCCGATCTCATTTCGTATACACAGAATGGACGGAAGCGACAAATCTCACTTTGTGTAACAACACACACGTATCGGCACATATTCCGGGGTGCCCTTTGGGGTCGGTAATATGGGATACGTGGAGGCATAACCCCAACTTTATCTATAGAGGTTTTAATCATGGCAACTGTTTCCATGCGCGACATGCTCAAGGCTGGTGTTCACTTCGGTCACCAGACCCGTTACTGGAACCCGAAAATGAAGCCGTTCATCTTCGGTGCGCGTAACAAAGTTCACATCATCAACCTTGAGAAAACTGTACCGATGTTCAACGAAGCGCTGGCTGAACTGAACAAGATTGCTTCTCGTAAAGGTAAAATCCTTTTCGTTGGTACTAAACGCGCTGCAAGCGAAGCGGTGAAAGACGCTGCTAACAGCTGCGACCAGTTCTTCGTGAACCATCGCTGGCTGGGCGGTATGCTGACTAACTGGAAAACCGTTCGTCAGTCCATCAAACGTCTGAAAGACCTGGAAACTCAGTCTCAGGACGGTACTTTCGAAAAGCTGACCAAGAAAGAAGCGCTGATGCGTACTCGTGAGCTTGAGAAACTGGAAAACAGCCTGGGCGGTATCAAAGACATGGGCGGTCTGCCGGACGCTCTGTTCGTCATCGATGCTGACCACGAGCACATTGCTATCAAAGAAGCAAACAACCTGGGTATTCCGGTATTTGCTATCGTTGATACCAACTCTGATCCGGATGGTGTTGACTTCGTTATCCCGGGTAACGACGACGCAATCCGTGCTGTTAGCCTGTACCTGGGCGCTGTTGCTGCAACCGTTCGTGAAGGCCGTTCTCAGGATCTGGCTTCCCAGGCGGAAGAAAGCTTCGTAGAAGCTGAATAATAAGGCTTGATAACTTCCCTGAAATAGTGCGAGTTGCAGGAAGGCGGCAAGCTCGAGAATTCCCGGGAGCTTACATTAGTAAGTGACTGGGATGAGCGAGCGAAGAAAACGCTCCTGCGGTTCGGAATATGAAGGGGAAGAGCCCTTATAAACCAGGTAGTATCATGTTTGGTTAGGGGGCCTGTATATGGCCCCCTTTTTCACTTTTAAATCTGTGCGGTTTGACGCCGGGCAGATCAAATCTTCCGAGGATTTTAGAATGGCTGAAATTACCGCATCCCTGGTAAAAGAGCTGCGTGAGCGTACTGGCGCAGGCATGATGGATTGCAAAAAAGCACTGACTGAAGCTAATGGCGACATCGAGCTGGCAATCGAAAACATGCGTAAGTCCGGCGCTATCAAAGCGGCGAAAAAAGCAGGCAACGTTGCTGCTGACGGCGTGATCAAAACCAAAATCGACGGCAACATCGCTTTCATTCTGGAAGTTAACTGCCAGACTGACTTCGTTGCTAAAGATGGTGGTTTCCAGGCATTTGCTGACAAAGTGCTGGATGCCGCTGTTGCTGGCAAAATCACTGACGTTGAAGTGCTGAAAGCGCAGTTCGAAGAAGAGCGCGTTGCGCTGGTAGCGAAAATCGGTGAGAACATCAACATCCGCCGTATCGCTTCCCTGGAAGGTGACGTTCTGGGTAGCTACCAGCACGGTGCGCGCATCGGTGTTCTGGTTGCCGCTAAAGGCGCAGACGAAGAGCTGGTTAAGCAGCTGGCAATGCACGTTGCTGCAAGCAAGCCTGAATTTGTTAAGCCGGAAGACGTGTCTGCTGAAGTGGTAGAAAAAGAATACCAGGTTCAGCTGGACATCGCGATGCAGTCTGGTAAGCCGAAAGAAATCGCAGAGAAAATGGTTGAAGGCCGCATGAAGAAATTCACCGGCGAAGTTTCTCTGACGGGTCAGCCTTTCGTTATGGAGCCAAGCAAGTCTGTTGGTCAGCTGCTGAAAGAGCACAACGCTGACGTTACTGGCTTCATCCGCTTCGAAGTGGGCGAAGGCATCGAGAAAGTTGAGACTGACTTTGCAGCAGAAGTTGCTGCGATGTCCAAGCAGTCTTAATTGTCGAAAAGGAGCCGCCTGAGGGCGGCTTCTTTTTGTCACCCGTCTCGCAAAATCAGTATGGCTCTTATTTCGTTGTACTGAGTAGCGACATATCATTGTCGCCAGAATTTACCCCCATTTTTAATCGTTGACAGTCTCAGGAAAGAAACATGGCTACCAATGCAAAACCCGTCTATAAACGCATTCTGCTTAAGTTAAGTGGCGAAGCTCTGCAGGGTTCGGAAGGCTTCGGTATTGACGCAAGCATACTGGATCGTATGGCTCAGGAAATCAAAGAACTGGTTGAACTGGGTATTCAGGTTGGTGTGGTGATTGGTGGCGGTAACTTGTTCCGTGGTGCTGGTCTGGCGAAAGCGGGTATGAACCGCGTTGTGGGCGACCACATGGGCATGCTGGCCACCGTGATGAACGGCCTGGCAATGCGCGATGCGCTTCACCGCGCCTATGTGAACGCCCGCCTGATGTCCGCTATCCCACTGAATGGCGTATGCGACAACTACAGCTGGGCAGAGGCTATCAGCCTGCTGCGTAATAACCGCGTGGTTATCCTCTCTGCGGGTACCGGTAATCCTTTCTTCACCACTGACTCTGCGGCGTGCCTGCGTGGCATTGAAATCGAAGCCGACGTGGTGCTGAAAGCAACGAAAGTCGATGGCGTCTTTACTGCCGATCCGGCGAAAGATCCTTCGGCCACCATGTACGAGCAGTTGACCTACAACGAAGTGCTGGATAAAGAACTGAAAGTGATGGATCTGGCGGCGTTTACGCTGGCGCGTGACCATAAGTTGCCGATTCGTGTCTTCAACATGAACAAGCCAGGCGCACTGCGTCGCGTGGTCATGGGTGAAAAAGAAGGCACGTTAATTACGGAATAATTCCCGTATTGGCCAATTCCGGGTAAGATTTGCCTTTACCCGGCGGGACTTTTATATCCTGTGTCATAAATTAAACGAGACTATACTGAGCACATTCTGAATACACAAAGTCATTCATGCTGCGTCAGGGCGACAAGAGCGTGAATCTCCAGGAGCGTACCTGAGTACGTGACTGGAGTGAACGCTTGCAGTCAACGCAGAGGCAGCTTGAAGGATGAAGTGTATTGTGTGCTGTCTGGTCTGACTGAGACTAGTATCCAAGGATTCGTAACGTGATTAGCGATATCAGAAAAGATGCTGAAGTACGCATGGAAAAATGCGTAGAAGCGTTCAAAAACCAAATCAGCAAAATACGCACGGGTCGTGCTTCTCCCAGCCTGCTGGATGGCATTGTCGTGGAATATTACGGCACGCCAACGCCGTTGCGTCAGCTGGCAAGCGTAACGGTAGAAGATTCCCGTACCCTGAAAATCAACGTGTTTGATCGCTCCATGAGCCCGGCCGTTGAGAAAGCGATTATGGCTTCTGACCTCGGTCTGAACCCGAGCTCCGCAGGCAGCGATATTCGCGTTCCGCTGCCTCCGCTGACGGAAGAGCGTCGCAAAGATCTGACGAAAATCGTTCGTGGTGAAGCTGAACAGGCGCGTGTTGCCGTACGTAACGTCCGCCGTGACGCGAACGACAAAGTGAAAGCACTGCTGAAAGACAAAGAGATCAGCGAAGATGACGATCGCCGTTCTCAGGACGACGTACAGAAAATGACGGATGCCGCCATCAAGAAAGTGGATGCGGCGCTGGCAGATAAAGAAGCAGAACTGATGCAGTTCTGATTCCGCTGTACGCTCAAAACGCCGCTCAGAAGATCATACGATCGGCTGGCGGCGTTTTGCTTTTTATCCTGTCTCTTTTTTCGGATGTTTGATGAAGCAATTAACCATTCTGGGTTCGACCGGCTCTATCGGTTGCAGCACGCTGGACGTGGTGCGTCAAAACCCTGAGCACTTTCGCGTTATCGCGCTGGTGGCAGGTAAAAATGTCAGCCGTATGGTGGAGCAGTGCCTGGAATTCTCCCCGCGTTATGCCGTGATGGACGATGACGCCAGCGCGCGCCTTCTCAATGACGCGCTGAAGCAGCATGGTAGCCATACGGACGTTCTCAGCGGGCAACAGGCGGCTTGTGATATGGCGGCGCTTGATGAGGTCGATCAGGTCATGGCGGCCATCGTTGGCGCGGCGGGCCTGCTGCCAACGCTTGCCGCCATTCGCGCGGGAAAAACCATTCTGCTGGCAAACAAAGAATCTTTGGTGACCTGTGGACGCCTGTTCATGGACGCCGTGAAGCACAGTAAAGCCCGACTTTTACCGGTAGACAGCGAACATAACGCTATTTTTCAGAGTATGCCCCAACCCATTCAACACAATCTGGGATACGCTGACCTGGAGCAGAATGGCGTGATGTCCGTTTTGCTTACCGGGTCTGGTGGCCCGTTCCGGGAAACGCCGCTGCATGAACTGGTGTCGATGACGCCCGATCAGGCATGCCGTCATCCGAACTGGTCGATGGGACGTAAGATCTCCGTCGACTCAGCCACTATGATGAATAAAGGTCTGGAATACATTGAAGCGCGTTGGTTGTTTAACGCCAGTGCCCGTCAGATGGAAGTGCTGATTCACCCGCAGTCGGTGATTCACTCGATGGTGCGTTATCAGGACGGCAGCGTTCTGGCGCAACTGGGTGAGCCAGACATGCGCACGCCTATCGCACATACGATGGCCTGGCCGAATCGCGTAACCTCTGGCGTTGCACCGCTCGATTTCTGCAAACTCAGTGCGCTGACGTTTAGCGCGCCGGATTACCAACGTTATCCGTGCCTGAAACTGGCGATGGAGGCGTTTGAGCAGGGGCAGGCCGCCACAACCGCGCTGAATGCAGCCAATGAAATTGTCGTGGCTGCATTTCTTGCTGAAGAAATACGCTTTACCGATATCGCCGATCTCAATTTAGCCGTGCTGGAGCAGATGGATCTACAGGAACCACAGAGCGTCGATGACGTACTTAAGGTCGATGCGATTGCGCGAGAAGTCGCCAGAAAACAAGTGATGCGACTCGCAAGCTGAGGATTATCCTCCCGGAGGAGATCGTGCTATTTGTTAGCGTTGTGCTTCAGTGATATAGTCTGCGCCACCTGATCGCAGGTATTTGGCTTTTTTCGGTCAGGTAAGCCGTGGTTTGACACGGCTTTTTTGTGGATGCACAAAATCATTCAGGTTGCATCAAGGTGGCAAGTGAATGAGTTTCCAGGCGCATACAAAGAGTATGTGACTGAGGCGAATGATCACAGCCAACGAAGAGGCAGCCTGAAGGATGAAGAGCAAAAGGCTTCAGTATTCCTGAGTACCGCTAAATCCTTTCAGGGACTATAAACGCGTTATGTTGTCTGCAACTCAACCAGTAAGCGAAAATTTGCCTGCACATGGCTGTCGCCATGTCGCGATCATTATGGATGGCAATGGTCGCTGGGCGAAAAAGCAAGGGAAGATTCGCGCATTTGGGCATAAGGCCGGAGCGAAATCCGTCCGCCGTGCCGTCTCTTTTGCTGCCAACAATGGTATTGATGCGTTAACGCTGTATGCCTTTAGTAGTGAAAACTGGAACCGACCGGCGCAGGAAGTGAGTGCGTTAATGGAGCTATTTGTGTGGGCGCTTGATAGTGAAGTGAAAAGCCTGCATCGCCATAACGTCCGCCTGCGCATTATTGGCGACACCAGTCGATTTAACTCGCGTTTGCAAGAACGTATTCGTAAGTCTGAAGCGCTTACCGCCCAGAATACCGGGCTGACGCTGAATATTGCGGCGAATTACGGCGGACGTTGGGACATTGTCCAGGGAGTCAGACAACTGGCAGAACAGGTGCAGGAAGGTTTACTGCGTCCTGATCAGATTGATGAAGACATGCTCAACCAACAAATCTGTATGCATGAGCTGGCTCCGGTGGATTTAGTAATTAGGACTGGGGGAGAGCATCGAATAAGTAACTTTTTGCTTTGGCAAATTGCCTATGCCGAACTTTACTTTACAGATGTTCTTTGGCCCGATTTCGATGAACAAGACTTTGAAGGTGCACTGCATGCCTTTGCTAATCGAGAGCGTCGTTTCGGCGGCACCGAGCCCGGTGATGACAAAGCCTGATGGGGGTCGCTTTTGCTGAAGTATCGCCTAATTTCTGCTTTCGTTTTAATACCCGTGGTCATCGCGGCGCTGTTTCTGCTGCCGCCGGTGGGGTTCGCCATTGTGACGTTGGTTGTTTGTATGCTGGCCGCGTGGGAATGGGGACAGTTAAGCGGTTTTGCCACGCGCACGCAACGCGTCTGGCTGGCGGTGCTGTGTGGGCTATTGCTCGCACTGATGCTGTTTCTGTTGCCGGAATATCATCATAATATTCATCAGCCGATGGTCGAAGCCTCGTTGTGGGCATCGCTGGGCTGGTGGGTTGTTGCGTTAGTGCTGGTGTTTTTTTACCCCGACTCGGCGACGATCTGGCGTAATTCGAAGACATTACGCATAATTTTTGGCGTGCTCACGATAGTTCCCTTCTTCTGGGGAATGCTGGCGTTGCGTGCATGGCACTATGACGAGAATCATTACAGTGGCGCAATATGGCTGCTCTATGTCATGATCCTGGTCTGGGGGGCGGACTCCGGGGCGTATATGTTTGGCAAACTGTTTGGCAAACATAAACTGGCGCCGAAAGTGTCGCCGGGGAAAACCTGGCAGGGCTTTTTGGGTGGCCTTGCCACAGCGGCTGTGATCTCCTGGGGTTACGGCATGTGGGCGAATCTGGATGTTGCGCCTGTCACCTTATTAATCTGTTCTATTGTCGCTGCGCTGGCCTCCGTGCTGGGCGATCTGACCGAGAGCATGTTTAAGCGTGAAGCAGGAATTAAAGACAGCGGTCATTTGATTCCAGGACACGGTGGTATTCTGGACCGTATTGACAGCCTGACGGCGGCAGTACCGGTCTTTGCTTGCCTGTTGTTACTGGTATTCAAGACGCTTTAACGGAAGGTTTTATGCTGAGTATTCTCTGGAATCTGGCTGCATTCATTGTCGCACTGGGTGTGCTGATCACCGTGCATGAATTTGGTCATTTCTGGGTTGCCCGGCGCTGCGGTGTCCGTGTCGAGCGCTTTTCCATTGGATTTGGTAAAGCGCTCTGGCGCCGTACCGATCGGTCTGGGACCGAATATGTCATCGCCCTGATCCCGCTGGGCGGCTATGTCAAAATGCTGGATGAGCGCGCGGAACCGGTGATCCCGGAGCTGCGCCACCACGCTTTCAACAACAAAACCGTCGGCCAGCGCGCCGCGATCATTGCCGCCGGTCCGGTTGCCAATTTCCTTTTTGCCATCTTCGCTTACTGGCTTGTGTTTATCATCGGCGTCCCCGGTGTTCGTCCGGTTGTTGGTGAAATTACGCCCAACTCGATTGCCGCTCAGGCGCAAATTATTCCTGGCACGGAACTTAAAGCCGTTGATGGTATCGAAACCCCTGATTGGGACGCAGTGCGTTTACAGTTGGTCGCAAAAATAGGCGACGAACAGACGACAATCAGTGTGGCGCCTTTCGGCAGCAACCAGCGACAGGAAAAAACGCTGGATTTGCGGCAGTGGGCATTTGAGCCTGATAAGGAAGATCCTGTATCTTCTTTAGGGATTCGACCGCGCGGACCACAGATTGAACCGGTGCTGTCAGAAGTCCAGGCTCAGTCCGCCGCAAGTAAGGCGGGTTTGCAAGCTGGCGACAGGATCGTTAAAGTCGATGGTCAACCGCTAACGCAGTGGATGACGTTCGTGAACCTGGTGCGCGATAATCCGGGTCAGCCGTTAGCGCTGGAAATTGAAAGGCAGGGCAGTGCCTTGTCTTTAACATTAATTCCGGATTCGAAACCGGGTAATGGGAAGGCAGAAGGGTTTGCCGGTGTTGTGCCGAAAATCATTCCTCTGCCGGATGAGTACAAGACAGTACGCCAGTATGGACCATTCAGCGCCATTGCACAGGCCACGGATAAAACGTGGCAGTTGATGAAGCTGACGGTCAGTATGCTGGGAAAATTGATAACCGGTGATGTGAAACTGAACAACCTCAGTGGGCCGATTTCTATCGCTCAGGGGGCTGGGATGTCAGCGGAGTTCGGGGTGATTTATTATCTGATGTTCCTTGCGCTGATTAGCGTGAACTTAGGGATAATCAACCTGTTTCCGTTGCCCGTTCTTGACGGGGGGCATCTGCTGTTCCTGGCGATTGAAAAGCTTAAGGGCGGACCGGTATCCGAGCGGGTTCAAGACTTTAGTTATCGCATTGGCTCGATATTGCTGGTGCTGTTAATGGGGCTTGCACTTTTCAATGATTTCTCTCGGTTGTAAGAGAGTTAGTTAGGAAGAACGCATAATAACGATGGCGATGAAAAAGTTGCTCATAGCGTCGCTGCTGTTTAGCAGCGCGACCGTATACGGTGCTGAAGGGTTCGTAGTGAAGGACATTCATTTCGAAGGCCTGCAGCGTGTCGCCGTTGGTGCGGCCCTCCTCAGTATGCCGGTGCGCACAGGCGACACGGTTAATGATGAAGATATCAGTAATACCATTCGCGCACTGTTTGCCACTGGCAACTTTGAGGATGTTCGTGTCCTTCGCGATGGCGATACGCTTCTGGTTCAGGTAAAAGAACGTCCGACTATTGCCAGCATCACCTTCTCCGGTAACAAATCGGTGAAAGATGACATGCTGAAGCAAAACCTCGAGGCTTCTGGCGTGCGTGTTGGCGAATCTTTGGATCGCACCACCATTGCCGATATCGAGAAAGGTCTGGAAGACTTCTACTACAGCGTCGGTAAATACAGTGCCAGCGTGAAAGCCGTTGTCACGCCACTGCCGCGTAACCGTGTTGACCTTAAACTGGTGTTCCAGGAAGGGGTATCGGCGAAGATCCAGCAGATCAATATCGTCGGTAATCATGCCTTCAGCACGGATGAACTGATCTCTCACTTCCAGTTGCGTGATGAAGTTCCGTGGTGGAACGTTGTTGGCGATCGCAAATACCAGAAGCAGAAACTGGCGGGTGACCTTGAAACCCTGCGCAGTTACTACCTGGATCGCGGTTACGCGCGTTTCAACATCGACTCAACGCAGGTCAGCCTGACCCCGGATAAGAAAGGGATCTACATTACCGTGAACATCACGGAAGGCGAGCAGTATAAGCTTTCTGGCGTTCAGGTAACGGGGAACCTGGCGGGGCATTCTGCGGAGATCGAAAGCCTGACCAAAATTGAGCCGGGCGAACTCTATAACGGCACCAAAGTGACCAAAATGGAAGATGATATTAAGAAGCTTCTGGGTCGCTATGGTTACGCCTATCCGCGTGTTCAGTCACAGCCGGAAATCAACGATACTGACAAAACCGTTATGCTGCGCGTAAACGTTGATGCGGGTAACCGTTTCTACGTGCGTAAGATCCGTTTTGAAGGTAACGACACGTCCAAAGATGCCGTCCTGCGTCGCGAAATGCGCCAGATGGAAGGGGCATGGCTGGGCAGTGATATGGTTGATCAGGGTAAAGAGCGTCTGAACCGTCTGGGTTACTTTGAAACGGTCGACACCGACACGCAGCGTGTTCCGGGCAGCCCGGACCAGGTAGACGTGGTCTATAAGGTGAAAGAGCGTAACACCGGTAGCTTTAACTTCGGTGTCGGTTACGGTACGGAAAGCGGCGTAAGCTTCCAGGCCGGTGTTCAGCAGGATAACTGGCTGGGCACGGGTTACGCGGTAGGGATTAACGGTACCAAGAACGATTACCAGACCTACAGCGAACTGTCCGTCACCAACCCGTACTTCACCGTTGATGGCGTGAGTCTGGGTGGGCGCATCTTCTATAACGACTTTGATGCGAACGATGCGGATCTGTCTGACTATACCAACAAAAGTTATGGTACAGACGTCACGCTGGGCTTCCCGGTCAACGAATACAACACCCTGCGTGCGGGTTTAGGGTATGTGCATAACTCCCTGTCTAATATGCAGCCGCAGGTCGCGATGTGGCGTTATTTGAACTCCGTGGGTGAATACCCGAGTGAATCGAATGACCGCAACTCCTTTAGCGCCAACGACTTCACCTTCAACTATGGTTGGACTTATAACAAGCTTGACCGTGGCTTCTTCCCGACGGAAGGGACGCGTATCAACCTGAACGGTAAGGTGACGATCCCTGGCTCTGATAACGAGTTCTACAAAGCGACACTGGATACCGCAACCTACGTACCGATCGACGACGATCATAAGTGGGTGGTCCTCGGTCGTACCCGTTGGGGTTATGGGGATGGAATCGGCGGTAAAGAGATGCCGTTCTATGAGAACTTCTATGCCGGTGGCTCCAGCACCGTGCGTGGCTTCCAGTCCAACACCATTGGTCCGAAAGCCGTTTATTATCCATCCAGCAGTCGTCATGATGGCGATAGCGACTACGATAACGAATGTGAAAGCACGCAATCGGCGCCGTGTAAATCGGATGATGCAGTGGGCGGTAACGCCATGGCTGTCGCCAGCCTGGAGTTCATTACCCCAACGCCGTTCATCAGTGATAAATACGCCAACTCGGTACGTACTTCGTTCTTCTGGGATATGGGTACCGTCTGGGATACTAACTGGGATTCAAGTGCATATTCCGGTTATCCAGACTACAGTGATCCAAGCAATATCCGTATGTCTGCTGGTATCGCATTACAATGGATGTCCCCATTGGGGCCGTTGGTCTTCTCCTACGCCCAGCCGTTTAAGGATTACGATGGAGACAAAAAAGAGCAGTTCCAGTTTAACATTGGTAAAACCTGGTAATTGTTCTTCGCAAAGGAATGTAATGGTAGTGTAGCGATGACTTTAGGCGATCATCTTGCATGGGATCGCCTGGCCACGCAAAGAACTGCACCTTCGGGTGCAAATGGGATGGTAAGGAGTTTATTGTGAAAAAGTGGTTATTAGCGGCAGGTCTCGGTTTAGCAATGGTTACGTCTGCACAGGCTGCTGACAAAATTGCTATCGTCAACATGGGTAGCCTGTTCCAGCAGGTTGCACAGAAGACCGGTGTTTCCAACACGTTGGAAAATGAGTTTAAAGGCCGCGCGAGCGAACTGCAGCGTATGGAATCCGATCTGCAATCTAAAATGCAGCGTCTGCAGTCCATGAAAGCGGGCAGCGATCGTACTAAGCTGGAAAAAGACGTGATGGCTCAGCGCCAGACCTTCTCTCAGAAAGCGCAGGCTTTTGAGCAGGATCGTGCACGTCGTTCCAACGAAGAACGTGGCAAACTGGTTACCCGTATCCAGACTGCAGTGAAATCTGTTGCCAGCAGCCAGAGCATCGATCTGGTCGTTGACGCAAACACCGTTGCTTATAACAGCAGCGATGTAAAAGACATCACCGCTGACGTACTGAAACAGGTTAAATAAGTAATGCCTTCAATTCGACTGGCTGATTTAGCAGAACAGTTGGATGCAGAATTACACGGTGATGGCGATATCGTCATCACCGGCGTTGCGTCCATGCAATCTGCGCAAACGGGTCACATCACCTTCATGGTGAATCCAAAATACCGTGAGCACCTGGCCTTATGCCAGGCGTCTGCCGTTGTCATGACGCAGGACGATCTTCCTTTTGCTAAGAGTGCTGCGCTGGTAGTGAAGAATCCTTACCTGACGTACGCGCGAATGGCGCAAATTTTAGATACCACGCCGCAGCCGGCACAGAACATTGCACCGAGTGCAGTGGTTGATGCGACGGCAACGCTGGGTAGCACTGTTTCAATTGGCGCAAATGCGGTGATTGAGTCTGGCGTGGAGCTTGGCGATAACGTGGTTATCGGCCCGGGCTGCTTCGTCGGGAAAAATACGAAAATTGGGGCCGGTTCGCGTCTGTGGGCGAATGTATCGGTTTACCACGACATTCAGATCGGTGAGAATTGCCTGATCCAGTCCAGTACGGTCATCGGTGCTGACGGTTTTGGCTATGCCAACGATCGCGGCAACTGGGTGAAGATCCCGCAGTTAGGTCGCGTTATTATTGGCGATCGTGTGGAGATCGGCGCCTGTACCACCATCGACCGTGGCGCGCTGGATGATACTGTGATCGGCAATGGGGTTATCATTGATAACCAGTGTCAGATTGCACATAACGTTGTGATTGGCGACAATACGGCGGTTGCCGGTGGCGTCATTATGGCGGGCAGCCTGAAGATTGGCCGTTATTGCATGATCGGCGGTGCCAGCGTAATCAACGGGCATATGGAAATATGCGACAAGGTTACCGTGACGGGCATGGGGATGGTGATGCGTCCCATCACTGAACCAGGCGTCTATTCCTCAGGCATTCCGCTGCAACCTAACAAAGTATGGCGTAAGACAGCCGCACTGGTGATGAACATTGATGATATGAGCAAGCGCCTCAAAGCCATTGAGCGCAAGGTTAATCAACAAGACTAAACTCTCACCCGGTCACACATACTTTACGGCCTGTCGGCATTCATACGATTGCGGCAGGCCGTGTTATTATTGGCTTTTAGCATATTTGGACAGGAAGAGTATTTTGACTACTAACACTCATACTCTGCATATTGAAGAGATTTTAGAACTTCTGCCGCACCGTTTTCCGTTTTTACTGGTTGATCGCGTGCTGGACTTTGAAGAAGGTCGTTTTCTGCGCGCAGTGAAAAATGTCTCCGTTAACGAGCCGTTTTTCCAGGGGCATTTCCCGGGTAAACCGATTTTCCCTGGCGTGCTGATTCTGGAAGCCATGGCACAGGCTACCGGTATTCTGGCGTTTAAAAGCGTTGGTAAACTGGAGCCGGGAGAACTCTATTATTTCGCCGGTATCGATGAAGCGCGCTTTAAGCGTCCTGTCGTGCCAGGCGATCAGATGATCATGGAAGTCACTTTCGAGAAAACGCGCCGTGGCCTGACCCGCTTCAAAGGGGTTGCTCTGGTCGACGGTAAAGTAGTTTGCGAAGCAACGATGATGTGCGCTCGTAGCCGGGAGGCCTGATACGTGATTGATAAATCCGCCTTTGTTCATCCGACCGCCATTGTGGAAGAGGGCGCTTCACTTGGCGCTAACGTTCACATTGGTCCTTTTTGTCTTGTTGGACCCCATGTTGAAATTGGTGAGGGTACCGTACTGAAGTCTCACGTTGTCGTGAATGGTCATACCAAAATTGGCCGCGATAACGAGATATATCAGTTCGCCTCCATTGGCGAAGTGAACCAGGATCTGAAATATGCTGGTGAACCTACCCGTGTGGAAATTGGCGATCGTAACCGCATTCGCGAAAGCGTTACCATTCATCGTGGCACAGTGCAGGGCGGTGGATTGACGAAGGTGGGCAGCGATAACTTACTGATGATCAATGCCCATGTGGCACACGATTGCACAATCGGGGATCGCTGTATTCTGGCGAATAACGCCACGCTAGCGGGTCACGTCTCGCTGGATGATTATGTCATCATCGGTGGCATGACCGCTGTGCACCAGTTCTGCATTATTGGTGCACACGTGATGGTTGGCGGCTGTTCTGGCGTTGCTCAGGACGTTCCGCCGTACGTTATTGCGCAGGGCAACCACGCGACGCCGTTTGGCGTCAACATCGAAGGGCTGAAGCGTCGCGGATTTACTCGCGAAGCGATCACCGCCATCCGCAATGCTTACAAAGCGTTGTACCGTAGTGGCAAAATGCTGGAAGACGTAAAACCGGAAATCGCCGAACTGGCGAAGCAGTATCCGGAAGTACAGGCGTTCAGCGATTTCTTTGCCCGCTCAACGCGCGGTCTGATTCGTTAATGGCTGAGCAGCGCCCCTTAACGATTGCCCTGGTCGCCGGAGAAACCTCCGGCGATATTCTTGGTGCTGGCTTAATCCGGGCGCTGAAGGCGCGCGTCCCCGACGCGCGTTTTGTCGGCGTCGCAGGTCCACGTATGCAGGCCGAAGGCTGTGAAGCCTGGTATGAAATGGAAGAACTGGCGGTGATGGGCATTGTGGAAGTGCTTGGACGCCTGCGTCGTCTGCTGCATATCCGCGCCGATCTGACTCGTCGATTCACTGAGCTGCAGCCCGATGTCTTCGTTGGTATAGATGCACCCGATTTCAATATCACCCTCGAAGGGAATCTGAAAAAACAGGGTATCAAAACGATTCATTACGTTAGTCCGTCCGTCTGGGCGTGGCGACAGAAACGCGTTTTCAAAATAGGCAGATCCACCAATATGGTTCTGGCTTTTCTGCCTTTCGAAAAAGCGTTTTACGACAAGTACAACGTGCCGTGCCGTTTTATCGGTCACACCATGGCGGACGCGATGCCGCTGGACCCGGATAAAAACGCGGCGCGAGATGTGCTGGGGATCCCCCGTGACGCGCACTGTCTGGCGTTATTACCCGGCAGTCGCGGTGCGGAAGTCGAAATGCTCAGCGCCGACTTCCTGAAAACGGCCCAATTGTTGCGCCAGACCTATCCTGATCTTGAGGTGGTGGTGCCATTGGTGAACGCCAAACGGCGCGAGCAGTTTGAGCAGATCAAAGCAGAAGTCGCCCCGACGCTTTCCGTCCATATGTTGGATGGGATGGCGCGAGAAGCGATGATTGCCAGCGATGCCGCGTTGCTGGCATCCGGTACCGCTGCGCTCGAGTGCATGCTGGCCAAATGCCCGATGGTGGTGGGATATCGCATGAAGCCCTTTACGTTCTGGCTGGCGAAGCGACTGGTGAAGACAGATTATGTCTCGCTGCCAAACCTGCTGGCGGGAAGGGAACTGGTGAAAGAGCTGTTGCAGGAAGAGTGCGAGCCGCAAAAGCTGGCTGAGGCGCTTCTCCCTTTACTGGCGAACGGTAAAACCAGTCATGCGATGCACGATACTTTCCGCGAACTGCATCAGCAGATCCGCTGTAATGCTGATGAGCAGGCGGCGGATGCGGTCCTGGAGTTAGCACGATGATCGAATTTGTTTATCCACACACGCACTTAGTGGCGGGTGTGGATGAAGTCGGACGTGGTCCGTTGGTTGGCGCGGTCGTTACCGCAGCCGTGATCCTCGACCCGGCTCGCCCGATTGTGGGTCTTAACGATTCCAAAAAATTATCTGAAAAGCGCCGTCTGGCGCTGTATGACGAAATCAAAGAAAAAGCGTTGAGCTGGAGCCTCGGTCGTGCGGAACCGCACGAGATCGATGAGCTGAATATACTCCACGCCACGATGTTGGCCATGCAGCGAGCGGTGGCGGGGTTACATATTGCGCCGGAATATGTGCTGATCGATGGTAATCGCTGTCCGGCATTACCTGTGCCGTCTCTGGCGGTAGTGAAGGGCGACACTCGGGTGGCGGAGATCAGCGCCGCGTCTATTCTTGCAAAAGTCACGCGTGACGCCGAAATGGCCGCGTTGGATAGCGTTTTCCCGCAATATGGTTTTGCCCAGCACAAAGGGTATCCAACCGCTTTCCATCTGGAAAAACTGGCTGAACATGGCGCAACGGAGCATCACCGACGTAGTTTTGCTCCCGTTAAACGCGCACTGGGACTCGCGTCCTGATTCTTGTGTCGAAGGAATCTGAAGATGTCTGAACCTCGTTTCGTCCACCTGCGGGTGCACAGCGACTACTCCATGATCGATGGGCTGGCAAAAACCGGGCCGCTGGTGAAAAAGGCGGCCGCGTTGGGCATGCCTGCGCTGGCGATCACCGATTTTACTAACCTCTGTGGTCTGGTGAAGTTCTACGGAGCGGGTCATGGCGCAGGGATTAAACCCATTGTTGGCGCTGATTTCCATGTTCAGAGCGAGCTGATGGGGGATGAACTGACGCATCTGACAGTGCTTGCCGCCAATAACACCGGGTACCAAAATCTTACCCTGCTGATATCCAAAGCTTATCAGCGCGGCTATGGCGCGGCGGGGCCGATCATCGATCGTGACTGGCTGATCGAACTGAAAGAAGGGTTGATCCTGCTTTCCGGCGGGCGCATGGGTGACGTCGGGCGCAGTCTGCTTCGCGGTAACGGCGCGCTGGTTGATGAGTGTGTCGCGTTCTATGAAGAACACTTCCCGGATCGTTACTTCCTTGAGCTTATCCGCACTGGTCGTCCCGATGAAGAGAACTATCTTCATGCTGCCGTTGCGCTGGCGGAAGCGCGCAGTTTGCCGGTGGTCGCCACCAACGACGTGCGCTTTATCAACAGTGATGACTTTGACGCGCATGAAATTCGCGTTGCTATTCACGATGGTTTCACCCTTGACGATCCCAAACGTCCGCGTAATTACTCGCCGCAGCAATATATGCGCTCGGAAGAGGAGATGTGCGAACTCTTCTCTGATATTCCGGAAGCGTTGGAAAACACCGTTGAAATTGCCAAACGCTGTAACGTAACGGTACGTCTGGGCGAGTATTTCCTGCCGCAGTTCCCGACAGGCGATATGACCACGGAAGATTTCCTGGTCCAGAAATCGAAAGAAGGGCTGGAAGAGCGTCTGGCCTTCTTATTCCCGGATGAAGCCGTGCGAAAAGAAAAGCGGCCGCCTTACGATGAACGTCTGGATATTGAACTGCAGGTGATCAACCAGATGGGGTTCCCGGGTTACTTCCTCATCGTGATGGAATTTATCCAGTGGTCGAAAGATAACGGCGTGCCGGTAGGGCCAGGCCGTGGTTCCGGTGCGGGCTCGCTGGTGGCTTACGCGCTGAAAATTACCGACCTCGACCCGCTGGAATTTGACCTGCTGTTCGAACGTTTCCTTAACCCGGAACGTGTCTCGATGCCTGACTTCGACGTTGACTTCTGTATGGAGAAACGCGACCAGGTGATTGAACACGTGGCCGACATGTACGGCCGTGATGCGGTATCGCAGATTATTACCTTCGGTACGATGGCGGCGAAAGCGGTGATCCGCGACGTGGGTCGCGTTCTGGGCCACCCGTACGGCTTTGTCGATCGTATTTCAAAACTGGTGCCCCCCGATCCGGGGATGACGCTGGCGAAAGCCTTCGAGGCTGAACCGCAACTGCCAGAAATCTACGAGGCAGATGAAGAGGTTAAAGCGCTGATCGACATGGCGCGTAAGCTGGAAGGCGTGACCCGAAACGCCGGTAAACACGCCGGTGGTGTGGTTATCGCCCCGACGAAAATCACCGATTTTGCGCCACTGTACTGTGATGAACAGGGGCTGCACCCGGTTACCCAGTTTGATAAAAACGACGTGGAATATGCCGGCCTCGTGAAGTTCGACTTCCTTGGCTTGCGTACACTCACTATCATTAACTGGGCGCTGGAGATGATTAACGCCCGCCGTGAAAAGAACGGTGAGCCGCCGCTGGATATTGCCGCTATCCCGCTGGACGATAAGAAAAGCTTCGATATGCTGCAACGCTCGGAAACCACGGCGGTCTTCCAGCTTGAATCCCGCGGCATGAAAGACCTGATTAAGCGTCTGCAGCCTGACTGCTTCGAAGATATGATAGCCCTGGTGGCCCTGTTCCGTCCGGGGCCGTTGCAGTCCGGGATGGTAGATAACTTCATCGATCGTAAGCATGGTCGTGAAGAGATCTCCTATCCGGATGTGCAGTGGCAACACGAAAGCCTGAAACCAGTACTGGAACCAACCTACGGCATCATCCTGTATCAGGAACAGGTCATGCAGATTGCCCAGGTGCTTTCTGGCTATACTCTTGGCGGTGCGGATATGCTGCGTCGTGCGATGGGTAAGAAAAAGCCGGAAGAGATGGCCAAACAGCGCTCCATCTTTGAAGACGGCGCGAAGAAAAACGGTATTGACGGCGAAC
>NZ_JBFWLF010000051.1:0-18613 GCF_050252275.1 Citrobacter sp.
GATGATAATAAGATTACCGTAACCGCGCAGTGCGTTACCAGCATAGACCACGCGCCCATCGGCGGTCGCGATAATAGCCTGTCCCTTACTGCCTGCAATGTCGATCCCTTTATTGCCCCCCTCGGAAGCCCCAAAGTTCTCGATCACTTTGCCGTCAGTCGGCCAGCGCCATGTGGAGATTGGCGAACTGGTAGACGAACTGCTTGCTGTCGATTCGGTTGCGCTAACTGCTGGAGCCGTTACAGGTGCTGTGACCACAGTCCCAGCAGGCTTGTTGTTCGGCAACATTTTGTTAGCACTTTGTTCACCTGAATCCTCAGAATACGTAATTGTCGGTTTCGACGCAACAGCGATGGCGGAATTTTGTGCAGGTCTGGTCACAACTCCTTGCTCTGCCGCGTCGGCCTGAGTTATCGCATTACCGCCGGTAATTGGCGCACCCGATGCGTTACCCACCTGCAGCGTTTGTCCGACATTCAGAGCATACGGGGCCTGAACGTTGTTGCGTTGCGCCAGGTCACGAAAATCGTTCCCGGTGATCCAGGCGATATAAAAAAGCGTATCGCCTTTTTTAACGGTGTACGTACTGCCACCGCTGTAGCTACCTTTCGGAATATTCCCATACTGGCGATTGTAGACAATACGTCCGTTTTCCATCTGCACGGGTTGCTCGGCGACGGGCTGAACATGCGTCGGTTGTGTCGTCGGACGTTGCACCGGTTGAATTTGCGGTGTCTGCGGAGCGGACGTCGTCGTCCCCATCTTCGGCGGCGGCGTAATCAGCATGCCAGAACTGGTATTCGTCGGAGCATTACCATTGACGGAACTTACCGGCGCAGGTGGATTCGATGAATTTGAACAACCCGCCAGCCATAGCGAAACCAGTGACAGTGCCGCAATGCGGCTAACGGTGAATTTTGGGCTTCCCGCGCTCATTTATCCCCCAGGAAAAATTGGTTAACAACCAGTGACGTATAATCGTGCAGACAGCAAATGGGCACTGGAAAATGTGACCACGATACGCTGACCAGTTCCAAAAACTCCAGGAAAATTCCAGGTATTCGGAACCGCTTTTTACGCGAGTTCCCCTTTAACTAAGGGAACAAAACGTACCGCCTCCACGGTGTCGATAATAAATTCGCCGCCCCGACGACGCACCCGTTTCAGAAACTGATGCTCGTCACCCACGGGCAAGACGAGAATGCCACCTTCATCCAGTTGCGTCATCAACGCGGTCGGGATTTCCGGAGGTGCTGCCGTCACAATAATAGCGTCAAATGGCGCGCGTGCCTGCCAGCCTTGCCAGCCATCACCGTGACGAGTTGAAACATTGTGTAAATCGAGTTGTTTCAGACGGCGACGCGCCTGCCATTGCAAACTTTTAATACGTTCGACGGAACAAACCTGCTGTACCAGGTGCGCCAGTATCGCCGTCTGATACCCGGAACCCGTGCCAATTTCCAGCACACGCGACTGCGGCGTCAGTTCGAGGAGTTCGGTCATTCGCGCCACCATGTACGGCTGCGAAATCGTCTGCCCCTGACCTATCGGCAACGCGATATTGTCCCAGGCTTTATGTTCAAACGCTTCATCAATAAATTTCTCACGCGGCACCGCGGCCAGGGCATTAAGCACCTGCTCATCGCGAATCCCCTGTGCGCGCAGTTGATCAAGAAGCGTTTGTACGCGTCTGCTTACCATTGCGTGCCAACTCCCACGCTCTCTAACCAGTCGGAAACCACATCATGCGCGCTGTGCGCGGTTAAATCTACATGCAACGGCGTAATGGACACGTAACCGTCGTCCACTGCCGCAAAATCGGTATCAGGCCCGGCGTCGCATTTGTCGCCCGGTGGGCCAATCCAGTACAGCGTGTTGCCGCGCGGATCTTCCTGTGGGATCACTTTGTCTGCGGGATGACGACTGCCGCAACGCGTCACGCGAATGCCTTTGATCTGCTCCAACGGTAAATCGGGCACGTTGATATTGAGGATCCGCCCGGTACGCAGCGGTTCACGCCGCAGGGCGCGTAAGATCCGACAGGTGATGGCCGCTGCGGTCTCATAATGCTGGTGCCCGTCTAACGACACGGCGAGCGCCGGAAAGCCAAGATGTCGCCCTTCCATTGCCGCCGCGACGGTGCCGGAATAGATAACGTCATCCCCCAGGTTGGGGCCGGCATTAATTCCCGAGACCACGATGTCCGGACGCGGGCGCATGAGTGCATTGACGCCCAAGTATACGCAGTCAGTGGGTGTGCCCATCTGCACGGCGATATCGCCGTTCTCGAAAGTAAACGTCCGGAGAGAGGATTCCAGCGTCAGCGAATTTGACGCACCACTGCGGTTCCGATCCGGGGCGACGACCTGTACATCAGCAAACTCCCGCAGGGCTTTCGCCAGCGTTTGTATACCGGGCGCGTGGACCCCATCATCGTTACTCAGCAATATGCGCATAATCACCCATTGTGTTGATCAGTTCCCTCACAACGCTGGTGGCGAAGCTCCCCGCCGGCAGCCAAAAACGTAACTCGACGGTGACATCATCCCACCAGTTCCAGCTTAATTGCTGCGGATAGAGCAGCATCGCTCTTCGCGACGCCTCAACTTTTTCACGCAGCAGCAGCGACTGCAACGCGGTCTCCTCGGCAATCGCGGACTGTTCGAACGCCAGCGCATCCCGCTGGGTTCCCCACTCGCCGCTGCCGGGAAGCGAAGCCGTCACCATCAGTTCTTTTTCATCGACACGATGCTGTAATTCCGCCCGTTCTTCTTGCGTGGCGACAAACCAGCTTCCGCGTCCCGCTAATTGTAGCGCATCGCCGTCAACAACTTGATTAAAGTCTGTTTTTTTCAGACGCTCGCTGACAATTTGATTAAACAACGCACTGCGGGCCGCCGACAACCAAAAACTGCGTTTATTGCGATCCCTGACCGGTGCATCGCTTTGCGCCCAGCGCAGCGCACCTTGCAGATTGCTGCCGCCGATACCAAAACGCTGAGCGCCGAAATAGTTCGGTACGCCGCCAGCGTTTATCGCTTGCAGACGGGATTCCACTTCATCACGATGACTGATTTCCCGTAGCACCAGCGTGAACGCATTGCCTTTCAGCGCGCCTAAACGTAGCTTGCGTTTGTGACGCGCATATTCCAGCACCTTGCAACCTTCAAGCTGGAAAGCGCTCAGGTCGGGCATCTCTTTGCCTGGTACGCGCGCGCACAGCCACTGTTCGGTGACCGCATGCTTATCCTTTTGCCCGGCAAAACTCACTTCACGGGCATGAATTTTCAGAAACTTCGCCAGCGCGTCAGCCACAAAACGGGTGTTGCAGCCGTTTTTAAGAATACGCACCAGAATGTGTTCACCTTCGCCATCGGGTTCGAAACCTAAATCTTCGACCACCACAAAATCTTCCGGACTGGCTTTCAGCAGACCGAAGCCTTGCGGCTTACCGTGGAGATACGTGAGATTTTCAAACTCTGTCATTTCGCGGCCTTAATGAGTAACGCCACCGCTTCGCAGGCAATCCCTTCCCCACGCCCGGTAAAACCGAGTTTTTCCGTGGTGGTGGCCTTCACGTTCACATCATCCATGTGACAACCGAGGTCTTCAGCAATAAACACACGCATTTGTGGGATGTGCGGCAGCATCTTCGGCGCCTGAGCAATAATGGTCACATCGACGTTGCCCAGGGTGTATCCTTTTGCCTGGATCCGACGCCAGGCTTCACGCAACAGCTCACGGCTGTCTGCGCCTTTAAACGCCGGATCGGTATCCGGAAACAGCTTGCCAATGTCACCCAGTGCCGCCGCGCCAAGCAGCGCGTCGGTGAGCGCATGCAGCGCGACATCGCCATCAGAATGCGCCAGCAGCCCCTTTTCATAGGGAATACGCACACCACCAACGATAATGGGGCCTTCCCCGCCAAAGGCGTGTACGTCAAAACCGTGTCCGATTCGCATTATGCTTTCTCCTGGTGAATTATTTGGGTCAGGTAAAATTCAGCCAGCGCTAAATCTTCCGGACGGGTTACTTTGATATTATCAGCCCGTCCTTCAACAAGCTGTGGATGGAAGCCGCAATATTCCAGCGCCGAGGCTTCATCGGTGATCGTCGCCCCTTCATTCAGTGCGCGTGTCAGGCAGTCATGCAGCAGCTCGCGAGGGAAAAATTGCGGCGTCAGCGCGTGCCATAAATCGTTACGTTCGACCGTATGGGCGATGGCGGTTTTGCCCGGCTCTGCGCGTTTCATCGTGTCGCGCACCGGTGCGGCAAGGATCCCGCCAGTACGACTGGTTTCGCTAAGCGCCAGCAGACGTGCTAAATCATCCTGATGTAAGCAGGGACGCGCCGCATCATGCACCAGCACCCATTCGGCGTCTCCGGCGGCCTGCAATCCGGCCAGCACAGAGTCTGCACGTTCATTTCCCCCGTCCACGACGGTAATTTGCGGATGCTGCGCCAGAGGGAGCTGGGCAAAGCGGCTGTCGCCAGGGCTTATCGCGATGATCACGCGGGTCACCCGGGGATGCGCCAGCAGCGCAAAGACCGAGTGTTCGAGAATGGTTTTATTGCCGATCGAGAGATATTGCTTCGGACATTCCGTTTGCATACGGCGGCCAAATCCGGCCGCCGGCACCACGGCGCAAACATCCAATAAAGTGGCTGCCATGTGATTTCCTGGGCTGGTTTAACGAGTATTTTGCCCCGCAGTTTGCGCGCGTTTAGACGCGTCGGGCACCAGGCGATAAAACGTTTCGCCCGGCTTAGTCATGCTGAGTTCGTTGCGTGCACGCTCCTCGATAGCCTCCTGACCGCCATTGAGATCGTCAATTTCGGCAAACAGCTGATCGTTACGTGCTTTAAGTTTGGCGTTCGTCGCCTGCTGCGCCGCCACGTCATCATTGACGCGACTGTAATCATGTATGCCGTTCTTACCGAACCACAGTGAATACTGTAGCCAGACCAGTAAAGCCAGCAACAGCAGCGTTAGTTTACCCATCCTGCCCCCTGAAAAACGGCATCATCCTCCCATACTTCCGCAAACAACACGACGTTTGCAGACGGGAAAGCCGCAACAACGCGGGCAAATGTACCACAATTGCCCTTTATAACGTATACCCAGAACCCTGAGAACATCATCTCATTGTTAGTTACGGTTTGAATTATGGACAGCCGTCGCGCTTTAGCCCAGCAACCACATAAACAGTGCGCCGAACATTGCGCAAACGGTCAGCAGCGTTGCAACAATGCTGTAGCGCAATTTGCCGTTGAGCAGGGAATGCAGCGCGATACCCACAACCACCGCAACGGGCATCAACGCCAGGAAGAAAGGCCAGGTGTAGATGAAGAAAAACAACGTGTTAGGGCCATACACCAGAAAGGGGATCCCCAACGCCAGCAGCCATGACGCGAAACCCACCACCGCGCCCGGTAGCGACCAGGTGGTTTCGTCATCTGTAGCAAACGCGTCTGTCGTTGTGAGTGTGATGTTCTGGCTATTACGCATAGTGAATCCTGTAACCTTGACTGACCGTACACAGCGGTCAGGTGTCTCAGGATCTGATAATATCGCTCTGTCTGAGCAGGTCTAATAATTGGGCGACCAAATTTGTTACTAATTGTTCGCCATTGAGATGAACCTCTGGCGATTCAGGCGCTTCGTAAACGGAATCAATTCCGGTGAAGTTGCGCAATTCGCCAGCCCGCGCTTTTTTGTATAATCCTTTTGGATCGCGGACTTCACAGATTTCCAGTGGCGTATCCACGAACACTTCAATAAAGCGCCCCTCACCGACGCGTTCGCGCACCATTTGCCGCTCTGCACGGTGCGGAGAAATAAACGCCGTCAGTACCACCAATCCCGCATCCACCATCAGGTTTGCGACTTCGCCCACGCGACGGATGTTCTCTTTTCGGTCGGCATCACTGAACCCCAGATCGCTGCACAGGCCGTGGCGAACGTTATCGCCATCCAGCAAATAGGTACTGACGCCCAGTTGATGCAGCGCCTCTTCCAGCGCCCCGGCGACGGTCGACTTACCGGACCCGGACAGCCCGGTAAACCACAGCACAACACCACGATGACCGTGGTGTTGCTCACGCTGTTGCGGCGTGACGGGATGAGCATGCCAGACGACGTTTTCGTCATGCAGCGCCATTATTTTCCTCCCAGCAGATCGCGAGCACCCCAGTGCGGGAAGTGACGACGTACCAGCGCATTCAGTTCCAGCTCAAAGGCGCTGAATTCTGATGGCGTAGCGGTCTCCTGCACAATCGGTTCGCGGACCATACCGGCACCGACGGTGACATTGCTCAGACGATCGATAAAGATCAGCCCGCCGGTCACCGGGTTTTGCTGATAGGTATCCAGCACCAGCGGCTCATCAAAGGTCAGATTCACCAGGCCAATACCGTTCAGCGGCAGAGTGTCTACCTCACGCTGCGTCAGATTGTTTATATCTACCTGATACTGAACATGATCAACGCGCGCACGGGTCTTTTTACCAGCGATTTTGATTTCGTAACTCTGCCCCGGTGCCAGTGGCTGTTCCGCCATCCAGACGACGTCAACGGCGGCGCTCTGTACGGCAGGTAAACTCTCCTCCGCCGCCAGCAGCAGATCGCCACGGCTGATATCAATCTCGTCTTTCAGGACGAGGGTAATGGCTTCCCCGGCAAAGGCTTCGTCCAGATCGCCATCAAAGGTGACGATCCGCGCCACGCTGGATTCCACACCGGACGGCAGCACTTTCACGCGCTGCCCTACCTTGACGCGCCCGGAAGCCAGCGTGCCGGAATAACCGCGGAAATCGAGGTTTGGACGGTTTACGTACTGCACCGGGAAGCGCATTGGCTGACTGTCGACCACGCGCTGGATCTCAACCGTCTCCAGCACTTCAAGTAAGGTCGGGCCGCTGTACCACGGCATGCTGACGCTCTGGGAGGCGACGTTGTCACCCTCCAGCGCGGAGAGCGGGACAAAGCGGATATCCAGATTCCCCGGCAACTGTTCGGCAAAGGTCAGATAATCTTCACGAATACGCGCAAAGGTTTCTTCGCTGTAATCGACCAGATCCATTTTGTTGATCGCCACCACCAGGTGTTTGATCCCCAGCAGTGTAGAAATAAAGCTGTGACGACGCGTCTGATCCAGCACGCCTTTACGGGCGTCGATCAGCAGGATCGCCAGATCGCAGGTAGACGCGCCGGTCGCCATATTGCGGGTGTATTGCTCATGCCCAGGGGTATCGGCAATGATAAATTTGCGCTTCTCAGTGGAGAAATAACGATACGCCACGTCGATGGTAATCCCCTGCTCACGCTCGGCCTGCAGCCCATCCACCAGCAACGCCAGATCCAGTTTTTCACCCTGCGTACCGTGACGTTTGCTGTCGTTATGCAACGATGAAAGCTGATCCTCATAAATCTGCCGCGTGTCGTGCAACAGGCGACCGATCAGGGTGCTTTTGCCGTCATCCACGCTACCGCAGGTTAAAAAACGCAGCAGACTTTTATGTTGTTGGGCAACCATCCAGGCTTCGACGCCGCCTTCATTAGCGATTTGTTGGGCAAGTGTGGTGTTCATGGCGGCTCCTTAGAAATACCCCTGACGTTTCTTCAGCTCCATAGAGCCCGCCTGGTCGCGGTCAATCACGCGGCCCTGACGTTCACTGGTGGTCGAGACCAGCATCTCTTCAATAATTTCCGGCAGCGTTTGTGCGTTTGACTCGACGGCGCCGGTCAGCGGCCAGCAGCCGAGGGTACGGAAACGCACCATCCGTTTTTTGATCATTTCGCCAGGCTGCAGGTCGATGCGATCGTCATCAATCATCATCAACATGCCGTCGCGCTCCAGCACCGGGCGCTCCGCCGCCAGATACAGCGGGACGATCTCGATGTTTTCCAGCCAGATGTACTGCCAGATATCCTGTTCCGTCCAGTTGGACAGCGGGAAGACGCGAATACTTTCGCCTTTGTTAATCTGCCCGTTGTAGTTGTGCCACAGTTCAGGACGCTGGTTTTTCGGGTCCCAGCGATGAAAGCGGTCGCGGAAGGAGTAAATGCGCTCTTTCGCCCGCGATTTTTCTTCATCGCGGCGCGCACCGCCAAAGGCGGCATCAAAACCGTATTTGTTCAGCGCCTGCTTCAACCCTTCGGTTTTCATAATGTCAGTGTGTTTGGCGCTGCCGTGGACAAAGGGATTGATACCCATCGCCACACCTTCCGGATTTTTATGTACCAGCAGCTCGCAGCCGTACGCTTTGGCAGTACGATCGCGGAATTCATACATCTCGCGGAACTTCCAGCCGGTATCGACATGCAGCAGCGGGAACGGCAGCGATCCCGGGTAGAACGCCTTACGGGCAAGATGCAGCATGACGCTGGAATCTTTACCGATGGAGTACAGCATCACCGGGTTCGAAAATTCTGCTGCCACCTCGCGAATGATGTGGATGCTTTCGGCCTCCAGCTGTCGCAGGTGGGTGAGTCGTTTTTGGTCCATAACCGTTCCTTTACAATACCGCGAATGTCGAGCGCGTCAGATAACCCGACTATAGGGAGCGCAAGAGAACGAATGAAATTACGAATTGGAATGAGTAGTTCCTCAAAGGAATAACGATCTGGCAAAGCAAATATCAAAAAGTGCTTAACCCACCGGAATTCGGGCATTTAAGAGCAAATGAAATTGTTTTAGCGAAGTCACCGTTTCATACTAGATGGGTTGAAATTTTTGCTTTGTATTCAGGGCTCCCCCGCTGGCTATTAAGGATTCACTATGTTTTCCGCAACGCGCCGTCTTTCCGCCCTCCTGGCGCTCGGCGTATGCTTTATTGTCCCCGCTCAGGCGTCATCGCCAAAACCGGGCGAATTTGCAACAATGCAGACCCGTCATATTGCGACCGTTTTCCCGGGAAGGATGACCGGCTCGCCGGCAGAAATGTTATCTGCCGACTATTTACGCCAGCAGTTTGAGCAGATGGGCTATCGCAGTGATATCCGCACGTTCAACAGTCGCTATATTTATACCGCCAAAAATAACCGCAAAAACTGGCATAACGTCACCGGCAGTACCGTTATTGCCGCCCACGAAGGCAAAGCCCCGCAGCAGATTATTATCATGGCGCACCTGGATACCTACGCGCCGCAAAGTGATGCCGACACTGACGCGAATCTTGGCGGGCTCACTCTGCAAGGGGTGGATGACAACGCCGCTGGTCTGGGCGTTATGCTCGAACTGGCAGAACGCCTGAAAGATGTGCCGACGGAATACGGTATTCGCTTTATTGCCACCAGCGGCGAGGAAGAGGGAAAACTGGGGGCTGAAAACCTGCTGAAGCGCATGAGCGCGGCGGAGAAGAAAAACACGCTGCTGGTGATAAATCTCGATAACCTGATCGTCGGCGACAAACTGTATTTTAATAGCGGGCAGAGCACGCCGGAAGCGGTGCGTAAATTAACCCGCGACCGGGCATTAGCGATTGCGCGTCATCATGGCATTACCGCCACCACTAATCCAGGCCTGAATAAGGACTATCCCAAAGGCACCGGTTGCTGCAATGACGCAGAGGTTTTCGATAAAGCGGGAATTTCGGTGCTATCCGTTGAGGCAACGAACTGGAATCTTGGCAAGAAAGATGGTTACCAACAGCGCGCCAAAACCGCCTCTTTCCCGGCGGGAAATAGCTGGCACGATGTACGTCTGGATAATCAACAGCACATTGATAAAGCCCTGCCCGGACGCATTGAACATCGCAACCGCGACGTAATGCGCATTATGCTGCCGCTCGTAAAAGAATTAGCGAAAGCGAGCTAATCATTAGGCCGGATAAGGCAATGCCCTTATCTGGCCATACTCTCAGACTGCCGGAGGGTGGTTTGTTTCACCCTTCGTGCAATCCGCACTCACGCTTCAGGCCAAAGAAGCGGGTCTCTTCTTCTGCCATGCCGGGTTCCCATTTCCGCGTGGTGTGCGTATCGCCGACGGAAAGATAGCCCTGATCCCACAGCGGATGGTATTTCAGCCCGTGCTTTTGCAGGTATTGATAAACCGTGCGGTTATCCCAGTCGATAATCGGCAGCACTTTAAAGACCCCACGCTGGATAGCCAGCACGGGCAGATGCGCACGGCTGCCGGACTGTTCGCGCCGCAGTCCTGCAAACCAGGTTTGCGCGTTCAGTTCCTGCAACGCCCGGTTCATCGGTTCGACTTTGTTGATCTCATTGTATTTCTCAATGCCTTCAACGCCCTGCTCCCACAGCTTACCGTAGCGCGCTTCCTGCCAGGCGGGGCTTTCATTCGCCCGGTAGACCTTCAGGTTCAACCTGAGTTTGTCCGTTAACTCATCAATAAACTGGTAAGTTTCCGGGAACAGATAGCCGGTATCGGTCAGGATCACCGGGATATCCGGGCGGATCTGATTGACCAGATGCAGGCTGACTGCCGCCTGAATCCCAAAGCTTGATGAGAGGATGTATTCGCCAGGCAAATTATCCAGCGCCCACGCCACACGCTCCTCAGCGTCACGTTTTTCCAGTTGGCTGTTGGTTTCAGCCAGCGCCATCACGCGCTCTACCTTCGGCAATGCATTAAGCGCGTTTAGATCGAGTACGGACATAAGAACCTCGTTTGCCTGTTTTGCCGGGTGGCACTGCGTTTGCCCGGCCTACAAAACCCGTAGGCCCGGTAAGCGCAGCGCCACCGGGCAAAGGATGGGTTATTCCCAGAAATCCCGTGCGGGATCGAGCACCGGGCGAATAATGCCCGCACGCACCGTAAAGTCGCCGAAGCCTTCACCCGCTTCGCGCTCTTTCGCCCAGCGCCCAATCAGTTCGTCCAGCGAGTCGAGTATTTCTGGTTCGGTGATATTCTCTTTAAACATCCGCGGGATACGCGTGCCGATTCGGTTACCGCCGAGATGCAGGTTATAGCGGCCAGGCGCTTTCCCGACCAGACCGACTTCCGCCAGCATCGCGCGACCGCAGCCGTTCGGGCAGCCTGTTACACGCATAACGATGTGTTCATCGCTCACGTTATGCTTCGCCATCAGACCATCAATCTTGTCGATAAACGTCGGCAGGAAACGTTCGGCCTCCGCCATCGCCAGCGGACAGGTCGGGAACGACACGCAGGCCATGGAGTTTTCACGCTGTGGCGTCACGGTGTTCATCAGACCGCTCTCTTGCGCGATCTTCTCTATCTTCGCTTTCTGGCTTTCCGGTACGCCAGCGATGATCAGATTCTGATTCGCAGTAATACGGAACTCGCCTTTATGGATTTTCGAAATCTCCAGCAGACCCGTTTTCAGCGGACGTCCCGGATAATCGAGAATACGGCCATTTTCGATAAACAGCGTCAGATGCCATTTATTGTCGATGCCTTTCACCCAGCCAATCCGATCGCCGCGCCCGGTGAATTCATACGGACGAATCGGCTCAAATTTAATGCCTGCACGACGTTCCACTTCCGCTTTGAACGTCTCAACCCCTACGCGTTCCAGCGTGTATTTGGTTTTCGCATTTTTACGATCGGTACGGTTTCCCCAGTCGCGCTGGGTGGTGACCACCGCCTCCGCCACGGCCAGCGTGTGCTCGAGCGGCAGATAGCCAAATTCGCTGGCCGTACGGGCATAGGTTTTCTTGTTACCGTGCTCGATAGAAAGACCGCCACCCACCAGCAGGTTAAAGCCAATCAGCTTGCCGTTTTCGGCAATCGCCACGAAGTTCATGTCGTTGGCGTGCAGATCGATGTCGTTCTGCGGTGGGATCACGACCGTGGTTTTAAACTTACGCGGCAGATAAGTCTGACCGAGGATCGGCTCCTCGTCCGTGGTCGCGACTTTTTCCTGATCGAGCCAAATCTCCGCATAAGCGCGCGTGCGCGGCAGCAGGTGCTCGGAGATCTTCTTTGCCCACTCGTAGGCTTCGGCATGCAGCTCGGACTCATACGGGTTCGAGGTGCACAGCACGTTACGGTTCATATCATTGGCTGTCGCCAGCGCGTCCAACCCCACGGAGTGCAGCATCTGGTGCACCGGCTTCACGTTCTTCTTCAGAATCCCGTGAAACTGAAACGTCTGGCGGTTGGTCAGGCGAATACTGCCGTAAAGGGTGTTGTCATGGGCAAACTTATCAATCGCCTGCCACTGTTTGGTGGTGATAACGCCCCCCGGCAGACGACAGCGAAGTAACATCGCGTGACGCGGCTCCAGCTTCTGCTCTGCACGCTCGGCACGGATATCACGGTCATCCTGCTGGTACATCCCGTGAAAACGGATCAGCAGGAAGTTGTCACCTTTAAAACCGCCGGTGAGACCGTCATTTAAATCTTCAGCAATGGTGCCGCGCAGATAGTTGCTTTCCAGCTTCATACGCTCGGCGTCGGTCAGTTTACCTTCGACCACCAGGGGCCCTGGATGTTTTTCGCTCATTAGTAGACATCTCGCTGATAACGGCGCTCAACGCGCAGCTCACTTAAAAATTCATCCGCTGATTCCGCGTCCATCGCGCCGAATTCAGCAATCACGTCCAGCAATGCCTGCTCAACGTCCTTCGCCATGCGATTGGCGTCGCCGCAGACATAAACGTGGGCACCGTCATTGATCCAGCGCCACAGTTCTGCGCCCTGTTCGCGCAGTTTGTCTTGTACGTAGACTTTTTCTTTTTGGTCTCGTGACCAGGCCAGATCGATGCGGCTCAGTACGCCTTCTTTGACGTAACGCTGCCATTCCACCTGATAGAGGAAATCTTCGGTAAAGTGCGGGTTGCCAAAGAACAGCCAGTTCTTGCCTGATGCTCCCTCGGCAGCGCGCTGCTGCATGAAAGCGCGGAACGGCGCGATGCCTGTCCCCGGACCAATCATGATCACCGGGGTTTCAGGATTCGTCGGCAGACGGAAGTTATCGTTATGTTCGATGAACACACGCACTTCGCCATCTTCTTCGACGCGATCGGCGAGGAAGCTGGATGCGCCACCGGCACGCGCGCGGCCTTCCACTTCATAACGCACCGCCCCCACGGTGATGTGCACTTCGCTCTCCACTTCGGCCTGTGAAGACGCAATGGAGTACAGACGCGGCGTTAACGGACGCAACAGATCGACTAACGCTTGTGCATCCAGTTGTGCGGGCGAGAAGCGCAGCATATCGACAACAGGCGTCGTGGTGGCGTAATGCTGCAACTGTGCCTTATCGCCGACCAGCGGCAACAACGATTCACTGCGCGTTAAGGTGGCATAGTTTTCAACGATATTGGCGGTATTTACGGTCAGTTCAACATGCCACTGTAGCGCTTCGGACAGCGGGAGAGATTTGCCATTGACCGTAACGGGCTCATCGCCTTTCAGCCAGACCAGTTCTACGATTTCTTTCACCAGCGCCGGATCGTTTTGATACCAGACACCCAGCGCATCGCCAGGCTGGTAGCGCAGACCCGAATCACCGAGATCGATTTCAATATGGCGAACATCTTTCTCTGAATCGCGTCCGGTGATTTTTTGATTCACGGACAACGTGGCGCTCAGCGGCGCTTCTTTGGTATACGGGCTGGTGTGGATCTCATTTACCGCTCCGCTGGCAACCGCCTGAGCCGGTGTCGCAACCGGCGCTCGTGATTTCAACACCTCAACCACACGAGCACGCCATTCGGCGGCGGCGGCCTGGTATTCCACATCGGCGTCAACGCGATCCAACAAACGCTCACCGCCGAGTTCCGCCAGCTTGCTGTCAAAATCTTTGCCCGACTGGCAGAAAAATTCATATGACGTGTCACCCAGACCAAAAATGGCAAAGGCGGTGTTTTCGAGCTTGGGCGCTTTTTTAGAGAACAGGAACTTATGCAGCGCGACCGCTTCTTCCGGGGGTTCGCCTTCTCCCTGCGTAGACGTGACGATAACCAGCAACTTTTCATTGGCGATTTGTTTGAATTTGTAGTCGCCTGCGTTAACCAGCGTGACGCTGAGTTTTGCTGCCAACAGATCATCACGCAGCGCTTCCGCCACACGACGCGCATTGCCCGTTTGTGATGCAGAGATTAGCGTGATGCCCGGCATTTCCGCCACGGGAGCGGGTGTTGCAACGGCTGCGCCAGGTTGCTGATTCAGCGTACCCCAGAAATAGCCAGAAACCCATGCAAGCTGCGTGGGCGTAAGATCGGTGGTGGCCGCCTGGAGGCGTGCCAGCTGCTCCGGGTTCAGCGGAAGCAAAGCGGAAGGTGGGGCCTGTGTCGTCATGCGTCGTTATGTTCCAGTAAGCAAAGCGGATTTAAGCAATAAAACCCAAACTGAAGATAAGGGTAACGGCGGTGATAGTAACAATTAAAGAAGGGATGGAAATAACAAATAACCAAATGAACTAACCTGTTTTAGCTATAGTTATTAACGACAAAAACGATTAAATAACCACATGATATATAAATGATTATTTAATATTTGCCATCTATATGTGGCATTCTGCTGCTCAGCGCCCTTTTAACTAATGCTAAAAATTGTACTTTACGGTACCCTACGGCGTTTTTTGCATTCTTGAGAGTCAATAATGTCCACCACCTTGTTTAAAGATTTCACCTTCGAAGCCGCTCACCGCCTGCCACACGTACCGGAAGGGCATAAATGTGGCCGCCTGCATGGTCACTCATTTATGGTGCGTCTTGAAATTACCGGTGAAGTCTGCCCGCATACCGGTTGGATCATGGATTTTGCCGAGTTAAAAGCCGCATTTAAGCCGACGTATGACAGGCTTGATCATTACTACCTGAACGATATTCCCGGTCTGGAAAACCCGACCAGCGAAGTACTGGCGAAATGGATTTGGGATCAGGTCAAACCGGTAGTTCCTCTGCTGAGCGCGGTGATGGTGAAAGAGACCTGTACGGCGGGCTGTGTCTATCGCGGCGAGTGAGTATTTCGTCTTGCCGGATAGCGACGTAACGCCTCTTATCCGGTTAACAGAAAAGCCCGGTAAGCTAACGCACCGGGCTTTTTATCAGGCAATATTCAGATACTTGTGCGTCTGCATCGACAGGCGCCAGTTGCGCGCGATACAGGTATCAATGCACAGGCGTGTGGCATCCTCTTTCTGGCTGATAGGTTGCAGCGCAATCACCCGCGGTTTGTCGTCGCTCAGCGTGGCGAGCAGTTCGTCCAGCGCTTCAATGTCACGCACGCGCCCGACCGGATGTTTAATCTCATTCGCGCGTTCCAGCGCCTGAGACAGAACGTCATAACCACCGCGCATGTTCACCTTCGGAGACACGGTCACCCAGGTATTTGGCGTGCAGCGCACTTCGTGTGTACCGCTGGTTTCTATCTGGCAGCTAAAACCGTTCTTTTCCAGCAAATCTGTGAGGGGCATCAGGTCATGAATACACGGTTCACCGCCGGTGATCACCACATGACGCGCGGTGTAGCCTTGTCGGCCAATCACCGCCAGCAGATCTTCACTGCTTGCCGCGCCCCATTTATCACTCTCTTTGGTTTTCGCCAGGATGCTGTACAGGGAGACTTCCCGATCCTCAAGCTTATCCCAGGTGTGTTTGGTATCGCACCAGGCACAGCCAACCGGGCATCCCTGTAAACGAATAAAAATGGCGGGGACGCCGGTAAAGTAACCCTCACCTTGCAGGGTCTGGAACATCTCGTTAATCGGGTACTGCATAGCGCTCTCAATATGGGGATAAACGATAATTATCGCAGATCCCCACCAAAGTATCATGCCCCATCGGTGCTTTACGAGGCGATCGCCGCGATAAAGCGTGCCGTTATCTGTTGCGGACGAGTGATTGCCCCGCCAACCACCACGGTGTGAGCGCCTAATGCCAGGCAGCGTGCGGCGCGTTCCGGGGTATCGACGTTCCCTTCCGCCACAACCGGAACGCTGACCGCAGCCAACACTTCACGTAAGAATCCGCAGTCATTTTCCACCAGCACATGCCCGGCGGTTTCTGCGGTATAGCCGTAAAGCGTAGTGCCCACACAGTCAAAACCCAGACGCTCGGCTGTCACCGCCTCGTCTACGGTGGCTATATCCGCCATCAGTAGTACGGACGGGTAGCGAGCACGGATCTGCGTGACCAACTCTTCCAGCGTCTGCCCACCGGGGCGCGACCGCGCAGTGGCATCCAGAGCAATAATTTCCGGCTCAACGGTCATCAGCTCATCCACTTCCTGGAGAGTGGCCGTGATAAATACCTCACTGCCAGGGTAATCGCGTTTGATAATCCCAATCACCGGCAGGGAGACGCACTCTTTGATAGCACGAATGTCCACCACGCTGTTCGCACGGATACCTGCCGCACCGCCTTGTGCTGCCGCCAGCGCCATACGAGACATAATAAACGGACTGTGTAGAGGCTCATTTTCCAGCGCCTGACAGGAGACGATTAATTTACCTTTCAGGGGATCCAGTACAGTTTTCATGACGATAACATCTCTTCGACTTCGTTTTTAATGATGGTGACATGCGGGCCATAAATCACCTGAACACCGTTGCCGCGAATAATCACGCCACGGGCTCCGGTCGCTTTCAGCGCCGCTTCATCTACTTTGCTGCTCTCTTTCACCGTCACGCGTAAGCGCGTGGCGCAACAGTCCACCTCTTCCAAATTCTCTTTGCCTCCCAGCCCAGCGATGACTGCCACTGCGCGTTCACTTTGAAACAAGCCGGATTCAACCGGGGCTGCGTTTTCACGGCCCGGCGTCAGCCAGCCAAAGCGGGTGATCAAATAGCGGAAAGTGAAGTAGTAGAGGAAGAACCACGGTATTCCCACCATGGGGACATACATCCAGTTGGTTTTAGCTTCTCCCTGTAACACGCCGAAGAGGAGGAAATCGATAAGCCCACCTGAAAAGGTTTGCCCAATCGTGATATGTAAAATATGGGCGATCATAAACGCCAGACCATCGAAGAAGGCGTGAATGACATATAACACAGGCGCGACAAACAGGAAGGAGAACTCAATAGGCTCAGTGATTCCCGTCAGGAAAGAGGTCAGGGCGGCCGACAGAAGCAGTCCGGCGACAACCTTTCTGTTCTCCGGCTTTGCGGTGTGGTACATCGCCAGACATGCGCCAAGCAGACCAAACATCATGGTGATAAAGCGACCGGACATAAAGCGCGCGGTACCCGCATAGAACTGCTGCGTATTCGGATCGGCAAGTTGGGCAAAGAAAATCCGCTGCGTACCTTCCACCAACTGGCCGTTGACGATTTCGCTGCCGCCCAGCGCCGTCGTCCAGAACGGCAAATAAAAGATATGGTGTAAACCCAGTGGGCCAAGCATACGCAGGATGAAGCCGTACAATAGCGTCCCCAGATAGCCCGTCGCATCCACCAGACCGCCCAGTCCAAAAATGAGTTTCTGGAAATGCGGCCACACCACCGTCATAACCGCACCCACTACAATCGCGGCAAGGGAGCTGATAATCGGTACAAAACGCGAACCGCTAAAAAAACCGAGGAACTGAGGTAGTGAGACTTTATTGAAACGGCTATGCAACGCGCAGGTGACAAGACCCATCACCACACCACCAAACACGCCCGTTTCCAGCGTCTGAATACCAAGCGTCATCCCCTGGCCAACAGCACCGGGGTTCTCTTGCGCCAGCGTTCCGTTGAGCGTTAATAAGGCGTTGATGGTGGCGTTCATCACCAGAAATGCCAGCAATGCCGCAAGCCCGGCAGTGCCTTTATCTGTTTTCGCCAGCCCCACGGCGACACCGACCGCAAAGAGTACCGACAGATTGGCAAACACAATGGAACCTGCGCTGGTCATGATCGTGAAGATGGCCTGCAGCCAGTCGACATCTAAAAACGGATAAGCCGTCAATGTGTTTGGATTGGACAACGCGCCACCAATCCCTAACAACAGCCCTGCTGCGGGCAATACCGCAATCGGCAGCATGAAGGATTTGCCAAACCGCTGCGCTATTTCAAACCATCCTCCGGATGAGGCGCCGCTAAACATTTGCATCATTTTTTCATCTCCTCGATTGTTGATGAAAATTTTTACCATATTAATTTTTATAAATGAAAATTATCATCAAAATCCAGGAAGCCGATCATACTTTTTTAAAATGTCTGGCATCTCTCCCCTGCTTTCCGCCACACTATCAACAGATAAACGCATTAAGGATTTTGCATGTCTGAAAATGAAAACCTGCTGCTGAGATTGCGGCAGAGCGTTGATGGATACAGCCGAACACAACAGAAGCTAGGCGAGTTTGTACTCAGCGATCCGGCAAAAGTGGTCTAACTGACGATTACCGAACAGGCGCGTGAAAGCGGCACCAGCGAGGCTAGCGTCACACGTCTGTGTCGAACGCTAGGGTGTAAGGGCTATAACGAATTCAAAATGGCGCTGGCACTCGATCTCCGACAAGGACAGTCTGTCGAGCACAGCGGCGATGAGATTGACAATGTGGTCAATGAATCCGTCCAGGCGCTGCAGGTCACTGCTAAATTACTCGACAGGACCTTACTGGAAGCCGCCGCGCTTGCACTGCATCAGGCTCAGTCAGTGCAGATTTATGGCGTAGCAGCCAGTGCCATTCTGGGGGAGTAGTTACAGTACTAACTCCTGCGTCTGGGTTAACGCGCTCGATGGTTCAGCGATTTGG
>NZ_JBFWLF010000052.1:0-18269 GCF_050252275.1 Citrobacter sp.
GGACTGGCGGCGCGAAAATCCACCACTTCCGTACCGTGTTTCGGTGCGCCAAACCGCACGCGAATTTTCACCTCATTCGCCATGACGGCGCGATCGTCATACTCTACCAGCGCCGCGACGCGCGGTTCTGTTGCGACTAACTTCTTCATTTACCACTCCTTGTTTAAACTGGCCGCTTTAGCCCTTCACGCCACCCGCGGTCAAACCACTCTTAATAAACCGTTCCGAAAGCGCATACATAATGACAACCGGTAATGCCGTCACCAGCGAAGCCGCCATCATCCGCCCCCAGATATAATCCGGCGTACTGAACAGGGTGTTCAGGCCCACCGGCAACGTGAAATTGCTGGCGCTGGAAAGAAAGATCGAGGCGAACAGATAATCGTTCCAGGCCACCATAAAGCAGTAGACAAAAACCGATACCAGTCCGGACATCGCCAGCGGCACGGTAATACGAAAGATGATTTGCAGGCGATTCAGCCCATCCATCATCGCTGCTTCTTCAATCTCATCCGGAATCGTGTCGAAATAACTTTTCAGCATGAATACGGCGGTCGGCAACGTCTGGGTGACCATGGTGACAATCAAGGCCATTTCTGTGTCGTAAATGCCCAGCGCGGTAATGATTTTGAACAGCGGGACCACCAGCAAAATACCGGAGAACATGTAGACGGTGTAAAAACTGGCATTGATGGTCATCCGCCCTTTAAAACGCAGTCGGGACAGCGCGTAGGCACCGAGCGTGCCCAGGAATACCGCCACCACCGATGACACAACGGAGACCAGCAGGCTGTTACGAAAGTAATCAATAAACGGAAAAATCAGTGGATTAAAAATGTCGATGTAATGCTCAAGCGTCCACTCTTGCGGCAGCAATGTCGGGTGCAATGAAATCGCTTCTTTCGCGCTTTTGAACGACGTCATTAACATCACAAAAAAGGGAAACAATGTGATGATCAAAAACACAATCAGGCCACAATAAAAGCCCACGCGTCCGAGTCTGCGTTTATTTGTTGCCATTGAGGTTCACCCTATTTCTGGTCAGTAAAATGACGGCGAAAATAATGATAAAAAGCACGACGGAAATGGCTGCAGCTTTACCTAAATCATTAAAAGCAAACGCTGTTTTGTAGAGATACACCCCGAGAATGTCGACCTTTGTCGTCAGCAGATACACATCGGCAAACATATAAAACATCCAGATGGTACGCAGGGTAACCACCGTCGCCAGGACCGGCATAATGGCGGGCAGCGTGACGATACGAAAACGCTGCCAGGCATTTGCGCCATCCATTTCGGCCGCTTCATAGAGCGATTTATCGATGGTCTGCAAAATTGCCAGAAACGAAATAAAGGCGTACGGGAAATAGCGCCAGATGGCAAACAGCACCACCAGCACGAAACTGCTACCGGGATTGTCGAACCACAAGGGGGCCTGATCGTACAAATGCAGCAGATCGACTCCCAGATAGTTCACGATGCCGTATCCGCTGTTGAACATGTACTTCCAGGCAAAGACCAGCGAGATAGACGGCGTGACATAAGAGAGAATCACCAGTGAGCGCGCCGTCTTGCGTAACCGGAACTCGCGATTAAAGAACATCGCCACCCCGAGTCCGAGCACGGTACTGCCCGTCACCACCAGCGCGGTATACCAGACCGTCATCCACAACGAATGCCAGAAATCCGGATCGGAAAGGATGCGAATGTAATTCGCGACCCCAACAAACGTGGCGTTGATACGCGGATTCAGCGGCAGGCGCAGAAAGCTGATTTCAATATTCGATAGCATCGGCCATGCCACGAGGCCACCCAACAGAATCAAACTGGGTGCCAGCAATAGCATCGCAAAGGGCATATCGGAGCGACCGGAGAATAATCGGGCCATAACGACGTTCCTCTTACCCATCAACGCTGCCCTACCAGGGCATCCAGTTTTTGCTGGCTTTTCTGAAGCGTTGTCGGGAGATCGGCTTTGCCTACCGTCACGTTATGTACCGTCGTGCTTATCACGCCAGAACCGGTGACGTCCCCCATACGGGTGAAGTTCTTATCCCCTACCGCGCCAAAAACCTGAATATTCGGTAGCTCAGCAATGAGTTGTGCCGGGAGCTCACCTAACGCTTTAATCACGTTGTTGGTTTGCCAGGTTTGGGTTTTTACGACCTCCTTATTGACCGGCAACGCAGCGCCCGGCGACATCATTACCCAGTCAGCGATGTTGTCTGCCTGTTCCATAAACGCGACAAACTTCTCGGCTGCCGCCGTCTCCTCTTCTTTTTGCCCATTCGTGATCGTCAGTGAGGTCAACATGCCATAAACGGCCGCTGTCTTTTCGGTCGGAACCACAAAGCCCACGTTCTGAGGATCCCCTTCTTTAATTATCGCGGGGAGAATGTAGGTGGAATAAATCGCCATCGGCGCAGTACCATTCATAAAGGCATCTTTCACCTCCATGATGTCGTTAGAGCCCGGCATCGTGGTGGCGGCCAGATCGCGGTAATATCCCAACGCCTGATTCATTTCAGGCGTGTTGAACGTGATGTTGCCCTGGGCATTAAAGACGTTGGCATTATTGGATAAGGCAAACTGCGAGAAAGATTGCTCCGTCAGCACGCTTTCTGCGGTCGGCAGGGCAATGCCATATTTTTTATGCGCCGGATCATAGAGTTTTTGCGCAGCGGCAAGCAGCGTTTCCCAGTTTTTCGGTTCATCCAGTCCTGCCTGAGCAAGGATGTCTTTGCGATACCAGATACCGCCGATCCAGGCGCTCACCGGAACCCCTGTCCACGCGCTGCCATCTTCGGTACGAACGATGCGCAATACGCCATCGTAGAAGATATCTTCCCCGACCTTCTGAATGACGTTCGCCACCGCATCCCGATCGATTAACTGCTCTTTATCCATGACCTTGGCATAGTCATGACTGGTTTCGATCACTTCCGGTAGCGACCCGCTTCTCGCCAGCGTAATAACTTTGGTGTTATAGGCATCTTCTTCAACCGGAACCTGTTTAACACTGATATCCGGGTTCGCTTTTTCAAAGCGTTTAATCAGCGTGGTAATAACGGCCTGGCGCTCCTGTTCCACAGAAGAGTGCATAAACTCAATTGAAACATGGGCGGGTTTATCATCCTTACAACCAGAAATCAGGGCGCAGGAAACCAGTGCTGATAACAGCACCATTTTAGTTTTGATCATCAGATATTCCTTTTTATTTTTTAATCCACATAACCTGCCAGGGTTGCAGTGTTAATGTCTCTCCGGAAACACTCACTCCGCTAATTAAATCAACGCCTGTATAAATACTGGCATCAATGATTTGTTGGCGATCGCTAAAATTAAAAAGTGCATTGATTTTTTCATGTTCATCGGCCGAGCGAATAATCCGCAGAGCAGAAGGTGTCAGACAGCGAATATCAAACATGCTCTCGGGATGAAACGCCTTATTACCCCTGCGAATAACAATTAATCGGGACAACGCCTGATAAATCTCATGACGAAGAGAACCTTCAGTCATCAATTCCTGTTCAATTGATTTTTGCTCATATTTTTTTCGGTTAATAGCCCGGTTATAACCGTGTTTTTCGACGCCTTCGTAGTCATTGCGCGACCCCAGAATGCTCTGAATATAAATCGCAGGAACGCCAGGGAAGGTTAATAGCAGAACATGGGTGAGAATAAATTTGGCAAGACGTTCTTCATCGCTGTCATCCTGATGGCCTAACGCATCCATCCAGGTCACATTTAATTCATACGGACTCCGGGTGCCATCTGGATTATTTTTCCAGTTCACTAAGGCCCCTTCTTTCTGCAGATCCGTCACCAGTGTCAGAATATCGTCTTCCGCTAACAGCCCGCGCAGTGGATTCAATCCAATGCCATCATGCGAAGCCAGAAAGTTGAACCAGGTGGTCTCTGTCGAAGGCAATGATAATGACTGCGCCCATTGGCACAGCACCCGGCAATCCTGGCGATGCAGGGAGTGCAGAACAAGTGGCGGCAAAGAGAACTGATAAACCATATGTGCTTCGTCATGCCCGTTACCCAGATAGGAAACATTGTCTTTGTGCGGGACATTGGTCTCAGTAATGATGACCGTGCCGGGGGCGACCTCATCTGCCAGCGCGCGAAACAGCTTGATCAGTTGATGCGTTTTTTCCAGATGAATGCAGGTCGTACCCGGTGTTTTCCACATATAACCAACGGCATCCAGACGTACATAATCGGCTCCGTGTTCCAGGTAGGTCAGCAGTACGTCAATCATGGCAAGTAGCACGTCCGGGTTACTGTAGTTGAGATCAACCTGGTCTTCGCTAAATGTCGTCCATAAATAACGAACGGATTTATCCTGCATGGTAAACGGTGTTAATAACGGCAATGCCCGTGGACGCGTTACGGCATGTAAATCAGTTTCTGGGTCCATCTCAATAAAAAAGTTTTCGTATCCAGGAGCTTGCCGCAAATACCGTTCAAACCAGTCACTTTTTGCTGACATATGATTGCAAACAAAATCAAACATCAAACAACAGGAGCGGTTTAACTCACGAATATCATTCCACTCGCCGGCTTCGGGAGACACCTGATAGTAATCAATAACCGAAAAGCCATCATCTGATGACCAGGGGTAAAATGGCAAAAGGTGAACATGTGAGAATACCGAGGAAAACCAGCGCGTCCAGAACTGATTAAAGGTTGGCAGCGGTTTTTCTTTCTCGCTATGAAATTGATCGGCATACGTAATGAGCACCACATCACTTTCATCCCAATGAGGTTTACGCTTTTTATTAATAATCTTACGCGCCCTTTCCATGCGCATTTTTAATGACCCATCGTGAAGCCCTGTCCATGTATCGCCATAGACGGCGCTGAGGCATTCCTTAATTTTTCGGTTCACTTTGTTTTTCCGTGGTAGCGGTCCCATGGCAAAAAAGACTACTCTCGAGGAAATTAACTGTCAATGCAGTGAAAGAGGTTAAAAGCAGGAATTAATAGAATTTTAGCAGCTCAACAATCGATTTGTGAGCTGCCGCAAATTAATAACCAGGATGTGATTTAATTGTTAAAAAGAAGGCAATGGAAATTAACTTCCAGAATAACGTGTTGAAATTTTCGCCGCCATACGGCTTAAAAACGGTTCCAGAGCCAACGCCAGCAACATTTTTAGCGGACGACGGGCGACGGATTTTACTGCCCACCCTGCAACACCCGCGGGGCCGTAGCGTAGCGCAGTCAGAAGCACCAGCTTACCTGCTATTTTCATACCGGGTTTTACCTTTTGCCCGGCGCGTTGCCAGCGATTATTCATCTCAGCTCTCTTAATGACTTACAATTGACGGAAACGGCTACGCAAAGTAAACGTGTCCGAGGTGACATAACGCTCCATTTCACGTAAGCGTTTCTCCCCCGACGCCAGTTCTTTATCGACGATATCCAATAGCTCACCGCTGGACGGTTGCTGCTCGCCTGCGGCAAGGTTATCCGGCATCGGATCAAGCACAAATGCCAGAATGATGTAGACGACCAGGGTAAAAAAGGCCAGCCCGAAGAAGATCGACAACACCACTAAAATACGCACCAGTTTTACCGGCACATCCAGATACTGCGCGATCCCTGCGCACACGCCTCGCAGCATGCCCTGCTGCGGAATACGCCATAATTTTTTGTTCAGATCAATGCCGCCCATTAGCGATCCCTCCAGTTCGGATGTTCCGCATCGAGAATATCTTCCAGCGCCTGAATACGTTCACGCATGCGCTGCGCGTCATCGGTCAACTGAACTAAACGTTGCTGTTCGCTTTGCGATAATTCTCCGCGACTGGAACGGTTGCTGTAATGCAGCCATAGCCAAATCGGTAACACAAACAGCACGAAGATCGTTAACGGAATGGCCAGAAATAGCGCGCTCATGAGGTCTCCTTACAGGTGATGAGCGGCGGCGCGTTCGGGCGCCGCCAGGTATTATTATTGCTTGTCTTGCTGCATTTTGGCTTTCAGTTGCGCCAGTTGTTCGCTGATTTCATCATCCGCTTTCAGGTCGGCAAACTGCTGATCCAACGTTTTCTGTTTGCCAAAGTTGTGGCTTTCGGCTTCCGCTTCCATGTGGTCAATGCGACGCTCGAAAGATTCAAAGCGCGCCATCGCTTCATCCAGCTTACCGCTGTCCAGTTGACGACGCACGTCACGGGATGAGCTTGCGGCCTGATGGCGCAACGTCAGAGCCTGCTGACGGGCACGGGTTTCGCTGAGTTTGTTCTCCAGCTCGCCAATCTCTTTCTTCATGCGCGTGAGCGTATCGTCCACCAGCGTCACTTCATGCTCCAGATTGCCAATCAGATCGGTCAACTTCTGTTTTTCGATCAGCGCGGCGCGGGCCAGATCGTCCTTCTCTTTACGCAGCGCAAGCTCCGCTTTCTCCTGCCACTCTGCCTGCTGAGCCGTCGCCTGTTCGATGCGGCGTGATAACTGTTTCTTTTCCGCCAGCGCACGTGCCGAGTTGGAACGCACTTCAACCAGCGTATCTTCCATTTCCTGAATCATCAGACGAACCAGCTTCTGCGGATCTTCCGCTTTCTCGAGCAGTGCGTTGATGTTGGCATTCACGATGTCGGCGAAACGAGAAAAAATACCCATAATTCTATCCTCACATTTTTCTGATGTCGGGCGATGCCCTGCTGATTCTCTAATACAATCCGCGTGCCAACTTTTTAATTTATTGATTTATATTGAGATGTACGGTTTTACCTCGACGAGAAAACAGAGTAAAGTGGTGAAATACACTAACATGTGGCGAAATTCATCATGGCAGAATACAAAGATAATTTGTTAGGGGAAGCCAACAGCTTTCTGGAGGTACTGGAGCAGGTTTCCCGCCTCGCACCGCTGGACAAACCGGTACTGATTATCGGCGAGCGCGGTACCGGTAAGGAACTGATTGCCAACCGTCTGCATTATCTCTCCTCTCGTTGGCAGGGGCCGTTTATTTCGCTTAACTGCGCGGCGCTGAATGAAAATTTACTCGACAGTGAACTGTTCGGTCATGAAGCCGGGGCGTTTACCGGCGCGCAAAAGCGCCATCCCGGACGTTTTGAACGGGCCGACAGCGGCACGCTGTTCCTGGATGAACTCGCCACCGCCCCAATGCTGGTACAGGAAAAGCTGCTCAGAGTGATTGAGTACGGCGAGCTCGAGCGCGTCGGCGGCAGTCAGCCATTACAGGTAAACGTCCGTCTGGTTTGTGCGACCAATGCGGATCTTCCGTTGATGGTTAACGAAGGGTCCTTCCGGGCTGATTTGCTCGACCGACTGGCGTTCGACGTGGTGCAACTGCCGCCGCTGCGCGAACGTCAGGCGGATATCATGCTCATGGCGGAGCACTTTGCTATTCAGATGTGCCGGGAAATTCGTCTGCCGCTGTTCCCCGGATTTACAGCACATGCCAGAGAGACGCTGCTGAACTACGCCTGGCCGGGTAATATCCGCGAATTAAAAAACGTGGTCGAACGGTCGGTATACCGGCATGGCACTAGCGAGACGCCGCTGGATGAGATTGTGATCGACCCATTTAAACGCCACGCGCCAACGCCCCCTGCCGCTGAAACCGCAGCAACGGGTCCTTCGCTGCCCCTCGATTTACGTGCGTTTCAGCAGCAACAGGAGAAAGAGCTGCTGCAAACCAGTCTGGAACAGGCAAAATTTAATCAGAAACGGGCGGCGGAATTACTCGGGCTGACCTATCACCAGTTGCGCGCATTGCTCAAAAAACATCAGATTTAGCGCGTCCCACCCCCTGATTGCGCATATTTACGCCAGTTGCCCGCAGACATTTGTACCTCGCGGGCGATAGTGCGATACACTTTGCAAATCGTACCTAAAAACCTTAAAAATTATGCGCCTGGTTTTATCGTCTCTGATCGTGATGGCTGGACTTCTGAGTGGGCAGGCTACTGCTGCGCCTGAAACCGCCCCGCGTGAAGATATTCGTGACAGCGGCTTTGTCTATTGCGTGAATGGGCAGGTTAACACCTTCAATCCGCAAAAAGTGAGCAGCGGGCTGATTGTCGACACGCTCGCCGCCCAGCTCTATGATCGGTTGCTGGATGTCGATCCCTATACTTATCGTCTGGTCCCGGAACTGGCGGAAAGCTGGGAAGTGCTGGATAACGGCGCCACTTACCGCTTCCATCTGCGCCGCGACGTGGCGTTTCAGAAAACGGACTGGTTTACGCCAACGCGTAAACTGAATGCCGATGACGTGGTTTTTACCTTTCAGCGCATCTTTGATCGCAACCATCCGTGGCATAACGTCAACGGCGGCAATTTCCCCTATTTCGACAGTCTGCAGTTCGCCGATAACGTGCAGAGCGTGCGTAAGCTCGACAGTCACACCGTGGAATTTCGCCTGACGAAACCGGACGCCTCTTTCTTATGGCACCTCGCAACCCACTATGCGTCCGTGATGTCGGCGGAGTATGCTGATCAACTGACAAAACAGGATCGCCAGGAACAGCTTGACCGCCAGCCGGTTGGCACCGGCCCGTTCCAGCTTTCCGAGTATCGCGCCGGACAATACATCCGCCTGCAACGTCATGACAAATTCTGGCGGGGCAAGCCGCTGATGCCGCAGGTGGTGGTGGATCTGGGATCCGGCGGAACCGGACGTTTATCGAAACTGCTTACCGGCGAATGTGACGTGCTGGCCTGGCCCGCCGCCAGCCAGTTGACGATCCTGCGTGACGATCCACGCCTGCGCCTGACCTTGCGTCCGGGGATGAACATCGCCTACCTGGCGTTTAATACCGACAAGCCTCCGCTGAATAATCCGGCGGTTCGCCACGCGCTGGCGCTGTCCATTAATAACCAGCGTCTGATGCAATCTATCTATTACGGCACGGCAGAAACGGCGGCCTCTATTTTACCTCGCGCCTCGTGGGCCTATGATAACGAGGCTAAAATAACAGAATACAATCCGGCCAAATCTCGTGAGCAACTCAAAGCGCTGGGGCTGGAGAATCTAACGCTGCGCCTGTGGGTGCCGACCAGTTCACAGGCGTGGAACCCGAGCCCGCTGAAAACCGCTGAACTTATCCAGGCGGATATGGCGCAGGTTGGGGTGAACGTGGTGATTGTACCGGTTGAAGGTCGTTTCCAGGAGGCGCGGTTGATGGACATGAACCATGATCTGACGTTGTCCGGCTGGGCAACCGACAGTAACGATCCGGACAGTTTCTTCCGCCCGTTGCTCAGCTGCGCGGCCATCAATTCACAGACTAACTTCGCCCACTGGTGCAACCCGGAGTTCGACAACGTGCTGCGCAAAGCGCTCTCTTCTCAGCAGCTTTCTGCGCGTATTGATGCGTATGATGAAGCGCAGAACATTCTCGCTAAAGAGTTGCCCATCCTGCCGCTCGCCTCGTCACTGCGCCTGCAGGCCTATCGGTATGACATTAAAGGCCTGGTGTTGAGCCCATTTGGTAATGCCTCTTTCGCCGGCGTGTCGCGCGAAAAAAACGATGAGGTGAAAAAACCATGATTATCTTCACCTTGCGTCGTTTGCTGTTGCTGATGGTCACGCTGTTTTTTCTGACCTTTATCGGCTTCAGTCTGAGCTATTTTACGCCGCATGCACCGCTACAAGGCGCGTCGTTGTGGAATGCCTGGGTGTTCTGGTTCAATGGCCTCATCCACTGGGACTTTGGCGTCTCCAGCATCAACGGACAGCTTATCACTGAACAGCTCAAAGAGGTGTTCCCGGCCACGATGGAGCTATGCACGCTGGCGTTCGGCTTTGCGCTAATGGTGGGGATTCCGGTAGGTATGCTGGCGGGCATTACCCGCAACAAGTGGCAGGACCGCTTGATCAGCGCCCTCGCCCTGCTCGGATTTTCAATCCCCGTGTTCTGGCTGGCGCTGCTGCTGACCCTTTTCTTTTCCCTGACTCTCGGCTGGCTGCCGGTGTCGGGCCGATTCGATCTGCTTTACGAAGTGAAACCGGTCACCGGTCTGGCTATTGTCGATGCGTGGATCTCTGACTCTCCCTGGCGGGATGAGATGGTGATGAGCGCCGTGCGCCATATGGTGTTGCCGGTGCTGACGCTGGCGGTTGCGCCGACCACCGAAGTGATTCGCCTGATGCGTATCAGTACCATTGAGGTGTTTGATCAGAACTACGTGAAGGCTGCGGCCACGCGCGGTTTGTCACGATTTACGATCCTGCGCCGCCATGTACTGCATAACGCCTTACCGCCGGTGATCCCCCGCCTGGGCCTGCAATTCTCAACGATGCTGACGCTGGCAATGATCACCGAGATGGTCTTTAGCTGGCCGGGTCTCGGTCGTTGGTTGATTAACGCTATCCGTCAGCAGGACTACGCGGCGATATCCGCAGGCGTGATGGTGATTGGTTCGCTGGTCATCATCGTCAACGTGATTTCCGATATTTTGGGTGCTATGGCTAACCCTCTGAAACATAAGGAATGGTATGCCTTACGATAGCGTTTATAGCGAAAAGCGCCCGCCAGGTACGCTGCGCACCGCATGGCGCAAATTTTATGGCGATACTACAGCAATGGTTGGCTTGTACGGCTGTGCAGGGCTGGTGGTACTGTGCCTGTTCGGCAACTGGTTTGCGCCGTATGGCATCGATCAGCAGTTCCTTGGCTATCAGTTGCTGCCGCCCTCCTGGTCACGCTATGGCGAAGTCTCTTTCTTCCTCGGTACTGACGATCTGGGACGCGACGTCCTGAGCCGACTGCTCAGCGGCGCAGCCCCCACCGTGGGTGGCGCGTTTGTCGTTACGCTCGCCGCAACGCTGTGCGGACTGTTTCTCGGCGTGGTCGCCGGAGCAACGCACGGTCTGCGTTCTGCCGTGCTGAATCATATTCTCGATACGCTGCTGTCGATTCCGTCTCTGCTGCTGGCGATTATCGTTGTCGCCTTCGCCGGGCCGCATTTAACCCATGCCATGTTTGCCGTCTGGTTGGCGCTGTTGCCACGCATGGTCCGTTCGGTCTACAGCATGGTGCATGACGAACTGGAAAAAGAGTACGTCATCGCGGCGCGTCTTGATGGCGCCTCGACGCTGAACATCCTCTGGTTCGCCATATTGCCCAACATTACCGCAGGACTGATCACCGAAATCACCCGCGCGCTGTCGATGGCGATACTGGATATTGCCGCGCTCGGTTTTCTCGATCTTGGCGCGCAGCTCCCCTCTCCCGAATGGGGTGCGATGCTGGGCGATGCGCTGGAGCTGATTTACGTTGCGCCGTGGACGGTGATGCTGCCCGGTGCGGCCATCATGATCAGCGTCCTGCTGGTCAACCTGCTGGGTGACGGCGTTCGCCGCGCTATCATTGCGGGGGTTGAATAATGCCATTACTGGATATCCGCAACCTGACCATTGAATTTAAGGCCGGTGAAGAGTGGGTCAAAGCCGTCGACCGCGTCAGCATGACCTTAAGCGAAGGGGAAATTCGTGGGTTGGTGGGTGAATCCGGCTCCGGTAAGAGCCTGATTGCCAAAGCCATCTGCGGCGTTGCCAAAGATAACTGGCGCGTCACCGCCGACCGTATGCGTTTTGACGATATCGACCTGCTGCGCCTTTCGCCGCGTGAGCGACGTAAACTGGTGGGACATAACGTTTCGATGATTTTCCAGGAGCCGCAGTCGTGTCTGGATCCGTCCGAGCGCGTGGGTCGCCAGTTGATGCAAAACATTCCGGCATGGACGTACAAAGGCCGCTGGTGGCAGCGTATTGGCTGGCGGAAACGTCGCGCCATTGAACTGCTGCACCGCGTGGGGATTAAAGATCATAAAGACGCCATGCGCAGCTTCCCGTATGAACTGACCGACGGTGAATGTCAGAAAGTCATGATTGCCATTGCGCTGGCGAATCAACCGCGACTGTTGATTGCGGATGAGCCGACCAACGCGATGGAGCCGACCACTCAGGCGCAGATCTTCCGCCTGCTGACGCGCCTGAATCAGAACAGCAATACTACCATTTTGCTGATCAGCCATGACCTGCAGATGCTCAGCCAGTGGGCGGATAAGATTAACGTGTTGTACTGTGGTCAGACGGTGGAAACCGCGCCGAGTAAAGAGCTGGTGACGACGCCCCATCACCCATACACCCAGGCGCTGATCCGCGCTATTCCTGACTTTGGTAGCGCCATGCCGCACAAAAGTCGTCTGAACACCATGCCCGGAGCCATCCCTTTGCTGGAACAATTGCCCATCGGTTGCCGTCTTGGGCCACGCTGTCCCTACGCACAGCGCGAATGTATAGAAACGCCGCGTCTGACCGGGGCGAAAAATCATCTCTACGCCTGTCATTTCCCCCTCAACATGGAGAGAGAGTGAGATGGTTGAGACCTTACTTGAAGTCCGCAATCTGAGTAAAACCTTCCGCTACCGGACAGGCTGGTTTCGCCGTCAGACCGTAGAAGCCGTGAAACCGCTGAGCTTTACCCTCCGTGAGCGACAGACGCTGGCCATCATCGGCGAGAACGGTTCCGGCAAATCCACGCTGGCCAAAATGCTGGCAGGAATGGTTGAACCAACCAGCGGCGAGTTACTGATTGACGATCATCCGCTCGAATTTGGTGATTATTCGTTTCGCAGTCAGCGCATTCGCATGATTTTCCAGGACCCGTCGACCTCGTTGAACCCGCGTCAGCGTATTTCGCAAATCCTCGATTTTCCGTTGCGCCTGAATACCGACCTTGAGCCGGAACAGCGACGCAAGCAGATTATTGAGACCATGCGGATGGTAGGACTGCTGCCCGATCATGTCAGCTATTATCCGCATATGCTGGCGCCAGGACAAAAACAGCGTCTGGGACTCGCCCGCGCGATGATCCTGCGCCCGAAAGTCATTATTGCCGATGAAGCGCTGGCGTCGCTCGATATGTCGATGCGCTCGCAGTTAATCAACCTGATGCTGGAATTGCAGGAGAAACAGGGTATCTCTTATATCTACGTCACCCAGCATCTTGGCATGATGAAACACATTAGCGATCAGGTTCTGGTGATGCATCAGGGGGAAGTCGTCGAACGCGGCAGTACCGCCGATGTACTGGCCTCTCCGCTGCATGAACTGACAAAACGATTAATCGCCGGTCATTTTGGCGAAGCGCTAACGGCCGATGCCTGGCGAAAAGACCGTTAACCGCTCTCCGGTTGTGGTCGGACTCGATCGCCCGATGTCACATGTTAGAATGACCGCGCTTTAACGGCATCTGGCCCCCTAACCGAGGCCGGTCGCCACAACATTCACATAAGGATTTAAGCTATGGGTTTTCTTTCCGGTAAGCGTATTCTGGTGACCGGTCTTGCCAGCAAACTGTCCATCGCCTGGGGTATCGCTCAGGCGATGCACCGCGAAGGTGCGGAACTGGCATTCACCTACCAGAACGATAAACTGAAAGGCCGTGTGGAAGAATTTGCTGCTCAACTGGGTTCAGACATCGTTCTGCAATGCGATGTTGCAGAAGATGAAAGCATCGACACCCTGTTCGCAGAGCTGGCCAAAGCCTGGCCGAAATTTGACGGTTTCGTTCATTCGATCGGTTTTGCCCCTGGCGATCAGCTGGACGGCGACTACGTGAACGCGGTCACCCGCGAAGGCTTTAAAATCGCTCACGACATCAGCTCATACAGCTTTGTGGCAATGGCGAAAGCCTGCCGTTCTATGCTGAATCCGGGTTCTGCCCTGCTGACACTTTCCTATCTGGGCGCTGAGCGCGCGATCCCGAACTACAACGTAATGGGTCTGGCAAAAGCGTCTCTGGAAGCGAACGTTCGGTATATGGCGAACGCGATGGGTCCGGAAGGTGTACGTGTTAACGCCATCTCTGCCGGTCCGATCCGGACTCTGGCCGCCTCCGGCATCAAAGATTTCCGTAAAATGCTGGCGCATTGCGAAGCGGTGACCCCGATTCGTCGTACCGTGACTATTGAAGATGTGGGCAACTCAGCAGCCTTCCTGTGCTCCGATCTGTCCGGCGGTATCTCTGGCGAAGTGGTTCACGTTGACGGCGGATTCAGTATCGCTGCAATGAACGAACTGGAACTGAAATAATCGTGCCGGCTTCCCCGTGGGCGGCGCCCTGCCGCCCATGCTCTTAACTCTTCCCAGCAATATAGCTTTTTGATCTTTGTTATCACGCAACAATCTTTCATCCCTTCCCCCGCTTACGCCAGGATAAAGCAGCGAGAACGATCCGGCGTGATTCGACGACGACGTGTCCGGGTCGCCACATACAGACCAAGGAACGCCCATGGAACAACGCCGATTCAACGGCAAAAGCCACTGGTATCATGAAACCCAGTCCAGCACCGGTCCGCAGGACGTGTTGCCGCTGGTGCCCGAAGCCGCACACGTTGAAGACCGCTTTCTGTTGGATTTGGTGATCCCTGAAGATGCGCTTTTACCCTTTCAGTCCTGGCTGCAACCGGCCCGACAGCTTGCTCATGAACTGTTCCCTGACACCGTTTTATTGAACCGCCTACATACCTTCAGCGCCTATGAACGCATGAGTACCGCGTTGACGGTCGCCCAGGTGTATGGTGTTCAGCGGCTTTGCAACCACTATGCCGCCCGTTTGACGCCGCTTCCCGGCCCGGATTCGTCACGTGAAAGTAATCACCGGCTGGCGCAGATTACTCAGTACGCGCGCCAGCTCGCCAGTTCACCCTCAGTGATTGATAACCGCGCGCGCCAGCATTTATGCGATGTTGGCCTTTCTGCGTGGGATATTGCATTGATGAACCAAATCATCGGCTATGTCGGTTTTCAGGCGCGTGTCGTCGCTACGTTTCAGGCATGGCTGGGGCAACCGGTACGCTGGGTGCCAGGTCTGGACACACAATCATTCGCCGACGTATCCCTGTTTCAGCAACCCGATGCCACCTGGCACTCGGCGCACGAGCAGGTCGAACTGCGCTTCGCAACGGCGGAACAGTTGGAGTGTCTGTCGTGTTATCAGCCAATCGCCGCCCTTCAGCCCATCGCTCCTAATCTGGTTCATCAACCGACACTGCTTACGCTGCTCGGTACCCTGCTTAAAAGCACATTGTCCATTGAGTCCCCCGCGCACAATTTCACCACACTACTGACATCGCGAATTAACGGCAGTGCAAGCTGCTTTAACCAACTGGCGACGTCAGTGGAAATCGCCGACTTATTGCGCCAGAGCGAACACGAAATAGAACGCCGGGAACAACAGCAGCCGGTTGAGCGCCCGCTGTTCCAGGCGATACAATTGTTGACGCGTGCCCCCGATCGTTTTAGTGCCGCGCAGTTCAACCCGTTCAGCGAGTCCTGTACCTCCGTTGAACAGGCAATCAACCTGCTGGCCTGGTCGGGGTTATGCGGATGGCTGAATCGTCTGAAAATCGCGCTGGGCGAGACACATTAACCCTTTCATTGCCATAAAGAGCGCTTGCCGCATCAGGTACTTTCGCGTAAAACTGTCAGCCGCTCTTATGGCCACGAAAATAGACAAATATGTTTCAGGACAACCCGCTGCTAGCGCAGCTTAAACAGCAACTGCATTCCCAGACGCCACGTGCTGAAGGGGTGGTAAAAGCCACGGAAAAAGGCTTTGGCTTCCTGGAAGTCGATGCGCAAAAAAGTTATTTCATTCCACCGCCGCAGATGAAAAAAGTGATGCATGGCGACCGTATCATCGCCGTCATCCACACTGAAAAAGATCGCGAATCTGCGGAGCCGGAAGAGCTGGTTGAGCCGTTCCTGACCCGCTTTGTCGGTAAAGTACAGGGTAAGAACGATCGCCTGTCCATCGTGCCGGATCACCCGCTGTTGAAAGACGCCATTCCCTGCCGCGCCGCTCGCGGTGTGGAGCATGAATTTAAAGAGGGTGACTGGGCCGTTGCTGAAATGCGCCGTCATCCGCTCAAAGGCGATCGCACCTTCTTCGCCGAATTAACCCAGTTCATCACGTTTGCCGACGACCACTTCGTCCCCTGGTGGGTCACCCTGGCGCGGCATAATCTTGAAAAAGAAGCGCCGGATGGCGTAGCGACGGAAATGCTGGATGAAGGGCTGGAACGTCAGGATCTGACGGCGCTGAATTTCGTTACTATCGATAGCGCCAGCACGGAAGATATGGACGATGCGCTGTATGCCGAAGAACTGGCTGACGGCAAATTGCAACTGACCGTGGCGATTGCCGATCCTACCGCCTGGATCGCCGAAGGCAGCAAACTGGATAACGCCGCGAAAATCCGGGCGTTCACTAACTATCTGCCGGGCTTCAACATTCCAATGTTGCCACGCGAACTGTCTGACGACCTCTGCTCGCTGCGCGCCAATGAAGTGCGCCCGGTGCTCGCCTGTCGCATGACCATTGCCGCTGATGGCACCATTGAAAATGACATCACGTTCTTCGCTGCCACCATTGAGTCAAAAGCAAAACTGGCTTATGACAACGTCTCTGACTGGCTGGAAAACAGCGGTCGCTGGCAGCCTGAAAGTGAAGACATCGCCCGGCAGATCCGACTGCTACAGCGTATCTGCCTGAGCCGTGGTGAGTGGCGTCATCAGCATGCGCTGGTGTTTAAAGATCGCCCAGACTACCGCTTCATTCTCGGCGAAAAAGGTGAAGTGCTCGATATCGTCGCAGAACCGCGTCGCATCGCGAACCGGATTGTCGAGGAATCCATGATTGCGGCCAACATCTGCGCCGCACGCGTGCTGCGCGACAAACTCGGCTTTGGCATTTACAACGTTCACCTGGGCTTTGACCCGGCCAATGCCGATGCGCTGGCCGCGCTGCTGCAATCTCACGGAATGCATGTGAACGCCGAAGAAGTATTAACTCTGGAAGGCTTCTGCAAGCTGCGTCGTGAACTGGATGCGCAACCGTCGGGTTTCCTCGACAGCCGTATTCGTCGCTTCCAGTCTTTTGCGGAAATCAGCATTGAGCCGGGTCCGCACTACGGGCTGGGTCTGGAGGCTTACGCCACCTGGACTTCACCGATTCGTAAGTATGGCGATATGATCAACCATCGCCTGCTGAAAGCCGTCATCAAAGGTGAAACCATTAACCGTCCGCAGGAAGAGATCACCGTACAGATGGCTGAGCGTCGTCGCCTGAACCGCATGGCGGAACGCGATGTTGGCGACTGGTTATATGCCCGCTTCCTGAGTGATAAAGCGGGCACGGATACCCGCTTCGCGGCGGAAATCATTGATGTCAGCCGTGGCGGGATGCGTGTACGTCTGGTGGATAACGGCGCGGTAGCCTTTATCCCTGCGCCATTCCTGCATGCGGTGCGCGATGAACTGGTTTGCAGCCAGGAGAGCGGTACCATCCAGATCAAAGGTGAAACCGTCTATAAAGTGACGGATGTGATTGATGTCACCATCGCCGAAGTGCGGATGGAAACCCGCAGCATCATCGCCCGTCCTGCCGCCTGACGACCTGCCCAGTAACGGCCTTTTCTTTTCAGGAAAGGCCGTTTTCTTTCCCCCAAATCGCCATTCTCTCACTACACTCTGACTGTCAGCCGGATATATTTTCCACAGCGCCTATGCTTTTCCCCGGTTCTGAATTACAAATAAATACATAAACAAAACAAGATGTTCAGCTACCGTAATTTTGAATTAACGCTGGCTAATCCCTTCCATTCAGGGTTGTTTGTGCTTTAAGCGGGAGGGTGTTCATGATGAAAGACAGTCTGGAGTCCACAACGTTGTATAGCTTTTTGGGTACTCACGCGCCTTACTGGCGTTTGTCAGAAGATTCCAACACCCTGCATTTGTCCGTCACCGAAGCGACCGACCGAGTGGAGAGCGTTGAGCTTGCGCCCGAGCAAGCCGAACGGATCCGTGAAATGACCGTCATCACCTCCGGTCTAATGATGACACTCCCCTTTGAAGACAACGATGTCCCGGTGCACCTGGTGGGCCGCAAAATTAACAAACATGAATGGGCTGGCAGTGCGTCGGCCTGGCACGACACCCCTTCTGTTGCGCGTGACCTGGTCAAGGGACTCTCATTTGCTGAACAGGTAGTGACAGAAGCCAACTCGGCGATTGTGATCCTCGACAGTCGGGGTAACATTCAGCGCTTCAATCGACTGTGTGAAGAGTACACCGGCTTGAAAGAGCAGGAAGTGATTGGACAGAGCGTCTTTAAACTCTTCTTGAGCCGTCGGGAAGCCGCCGCTTCGCGTCGCAACATCAGCGGCTTCTTTCGCAACGGCAATTCGTATGAAATGGAACGCTGGGTAAAGACCCG
>NZ_JBFWLF010000053.1:0-18188 GCF_050252275.1 Citrobacter sp.
CGCTGGATGCTGTGCACTTCCGTGAGTCATTGGTTTCGGCGTGTAACGATATGTACAACGCCGGGCGCAGCGGCCCGGCGAGGGGATTTACAGATAGCGAGATTCAAGATGGGCGCGGAAATGACGGCTGCTCAATGCTTCTCCGGTAGCCTGAGTAATCAACTGCGCCGTGGTAAAGCGACTGCCGTGCTGCCAGATGTTCTGTTGCAGCCAGTCAAACAAGGCGCTGAAATCGCCGCCTGCAATCTGCTGACTGAGATCCGGCAATGCGCGATTCGCGGCGCTGAACAACTGTGCGGCATACATCGCGCCCAGCGTGTAAGAAGGGAAGTAACCAAACCCGCCGTCCGTCCAGTGAATGTCCTGCATGCAGCCGTCGCGATAGTTCCCTTTTGTTGACAGGCCCAGCCAGGTCTGCATTTTTTCGTCCCACAGCGCCGGAATGTCGTCCACCTCAATATCGCCATTGATCAATGCGCGCTCAATCTCATAGCGCAGAATGACGTGCGCCGGGTAGCTGACTTCATCCGCATCCACACGGATAAAACCGAGTTTCACTCGCTGGTTCCAGGCGATGAAGTTTTGCTCTTCAAAGGCAGCCTGATCGCCAAAATAACGCTTCACGGCAGGTAGCAGCCGCCTTAAAAACGCATTGCTGCGTCCTACCTGCATTTCAAAAAACAGACTCTGGGATTCGTGGATCGCGGTGGAACGGGCAAGGGCGACGGGCTGACCCAGCCAGTTACGCGGCAGGTTTTGCTCATAGCGGGCGTGGCCGGTTTCGTGGATCACGCCAAACAGGGCGCTGAGTAATTCGTTTTCGTCATAGCGCGTCGTGATGCGCACATCTTCCGGCACGCCGCCGCAGAATGGATGTGCGCTGATGTCGAGGCGACCGGCGTTAAAATCGAAACCGAGTACAGACATTGTCTCCAGTCCCAGTTCGCGCTGAACGGCAGTCGGGAAGGGGCCAACAGGGGCAATCAGCGACTGCGGCGACTGGCGGGCAACCACGCGGTTGAGCAGATCCGGCAGCCACGATTTGAGATCGGCAAACAGGCCGTCCAGCTGTGCGCTGGTCATGTCCGGCTCATAGATATCCAGTAGTGCGTCATAGGGAGAACAACCTTTCACGTCGGCGCGCAGTCTGGCCTCTTCGCGGCTCAGTTTCACGACTTCTTTTAAATTCGCAGAGAATCCCTGCCAGTCGTTGGCGGGGCGCTGACTGCGCCAGGCGTGTTCACAGCGACTGCCGGCGAGAGATTTGGCCTCCACCAACGACTCCGGTAACAACGCGGCCTGGGTATGCAGACGCGTCATTTCCCGCAGATTGGCCTGTTCCACATCATTGAGATCCTCCTGGGCGGCAGCGGCAAGCCATTGCGCCACTTTCGGTTCGGTCAGGATTTGATGTTCCAGAACGCTCAGTTCCGCCAGCGCTTCACCCCGCGCCGCACTGCCGCCGGGTGGCATCATGGCGAACATATCCCAACTGGCGATGGCGGAGAGGTGCGAGAAGCGAGAGAGACGCAGGAAGGTGCGGGTAAGTTGTTGATAGTTTTTGTTGTCCATGTAACCTCTTCGACGTAACAGGCGGGTTGAGTTCCCCCACCATAATGGGTAGTTATGTTTATCGATAGCCTTTTTTATAGTAGCCAACGGGAACATCGTACCCGTTCAATAACAATAAACACACACAGCAAAATGAATCCACTCCACTGGGTTGTCTTTGCTCTTCTGGCACTGGATGCCGTCAGAGAATTGATGGGCTTTTCATCAATCTTAGGAATGTGGTAACCACTGTTGGTTGAGAGGCGAGAAGCCCGGTGAGCCGGGCTTTTCTTTCAGACTAGACGTGAAGACGGTGATGCAGTCGTGTGCCGACCAGAATAGCCAGTACCAGCATAATCGCGATAAATCCCCCGACGCCGTTCCAGCCATAGTTATGCCAGAACACACCGCCGAGCGTACCGGCGATACTGGACCCCAGATAATAGCTGAACAGATACAGCGAAGAGGCCTGGCCTTTGGCGCGACGCGCACGCGGCCCAATCCAGCTACTGGCCACCGAATGCGCGCCAAAGAATCCGGCTGAAAAGAGCAGCATTCCGGCGAAAATCAGCCACAGCGAACTGAACAACGTCATTAACATACCGAACAGCATCACGACGGTGGAAAAGAGCATCACCGGACCGCGCCCGTAACGTACCGTCATCGAACCAGCTTTCGGTGAACTCCAGGTTCCGGTCAGATAGGCGACGGAAAGCAAACCGACCACAGCCTGACTGAGTTCCCATGGTGAAAGCATCAGACGATAGCCGATGTAGTTAAACAGGGTGACGAACGACCCCATCAACAGAAAGCCTTCGGCAAACAGCAGCGGCAGTCCCTGGTCGCGCCAGTGGATCCGGAAATTAATAAACAGCGTTTTGGGGCGCAGCGACGTGGGCCGGAAGTGGCGTGATTCTGGCAGTATTTTCCAGAACATCAGGGCTGATGCCAGCGCAAAGCAGCCAATAGCAGCCAGCGCAATACGCCAGCTAAAGAAATCGGTAAACACGCCGCTAATCAGACGTCCGCTCATCCCGCCAATCGAGTTGCCGCTGATGTACAACCCCATTGAAAATGCGACAAAACTGGGGTGAATCTCCTCACTCAGATAGGTCATCCCGACCGCCGCCACGCCGCTGAGTGAAAGGCCGATCAGCGCGCGCATCACCAGAATGCCATGCCAGCTGGTCATCATTGTCGAGAGCAACGTACAGCAGGAGGCGAGCAGCAACGCGGTCACCATCACCGGCTTGCGCCCGATGGCATCCGAAAGCGGACCGGTAAACAGCAGACCAACGGCTAACATTCCGGTGGAGATCGACAGTGAAATACTGCTGCTGGCGGGAGATACGCCAAACTCATGGGACAACACCGGCAGAATAGGCTGGACGCAGTACAGCAGGGCGAAAGTCGCCAGTCCGGCAGAAAAGAGCGCCAGCGTGACGCGCATAAAGGCAGAAGTACCGCGTTGAATAAACTGAACCGGCTGAGAAATGCGTTGGTCGTCAATATCGCTCGCCGTCGCGTCATTGACAGTAGTAGTACGACTCACTGGAAATCCTTGCGCAACAAACCCGTGTTTTGAGGGGACGGGCATAACCTTGTTGAGTAGAGTAGGAAAATCTCATTATTCTGTCTAATATATTAATAGTCTCAAATAATACGTTTAAAATATGAATATTGAACTGCGTCACCTTCGTTACTTTGTTGCCGTGGCGGAAGAACTGCATTTTGGGCGCGCCGCAACCCGACTGAACATTTCGCAGCCACCGCTGAGCCAGCAAATACAGATGCTTGAGCAGCAGGTCGGGGCTCGCCTGCTCGCGAGAACTAACCGTAGTGTCGCCCTGACCGCCGCTGGCAAGCAATTTCTCGCCGACAGTCGGCAGATCCTTGGTTTGGTCAATGATGCCGCCGCCCGTGCGGAGCGTCTGCATCAGGGGGAAGCCGGAGAGCTGCGCATCGGTTTTACCTCGTCGGCACCGTTTATCCGCGCGGTGTCGGATACCCTGTCGCTGTTCCGCCAGAAATACCCGGATATGCATTTGCAGACCCGCGAGATGAATACCCGCGAACAGCTGGCGCCGCTGAGCGAAGGGGCGCTGGATCTGGGCCTGATGCGCAATACCCCGTTGCCAGAGAGCTTGCATCATGAGGTGATTTTGCATGAACCGCTGATGGCGATGATTCCCAGGGTTTTCCCGCTTTCGCAAAAGCCGGTGGTGACGCTGGCCGAACTGGCGAAAGAGCCGTTTGTCTTCTTTGACCCGCACGTCGGAACGGGTCTTTATGACGATATTCTCGGCATGATGCGCCGTTACCATTTGACGCCGGTGATTACCCAGGAGGTCGGTGAGGCAATGACGATCATTGGGCTGGTCGCTGCCGGATTAGGGGTGTCGATCCTTCCGGCCTCGTTTAAAAAAGTGCAGCTCAATGAGATGTGTTGGGTACCGATTGCGGAAGACGATGCGGTTTCGGAAATGTGGCTGGTCTGGTCAGCGCATCATGAACCAAGCCAGGCGGCGCTACGCTTTCGTCAGCAATTAATTCAGGCCGTCAGGAACGCTTAAATTAATTTAATAACGGCTGAAAATGTGCAGTTAATCACACGGCTAAGTAAAAAGTTGACGTTGTGTATTGAAGTGCTTCACCATAGCCTACAGATTATTTCGGAGCGCGAAAATAAAGGGAGTCAGAGGTGGTTGCTGATAGTCAGCCTGGGCACATCGATCAAATAAAGCAGACCAATGCGGGCGCCGTTTATCGGCTGATTGATCAGCTGGGACCGGTATCGCGTATTGATCTTTCGCGTCTTGCGCAACTGGCACCCGCCAGTATCACGAAGATTGTGCGTGAAATGCTGGAAGCGCATCTGGTCCAGGAACTGGAAATTAAAGAAGCGGGGAGTCGCGGACGCCCGGCAGTGGGGCTGGTGGTGGAAACCGAAGCCTGGCACTATCTGTCCCTTCGCATCAGTCGTGGAGAAATCTTTCTCGCCCTGCGCGATCTCAGCAGCAAGCTGGTCGTGGAAGACTGTCTTGAACTGCCGCTCAACGATGAAACGCCGTTGCTGGCGCGTATTGTCACGCTGGTCGATCAGTTTTTTATTCGTCATCAGCAGAAGCTCGAACGTCTGACTTCCATTGCCATTACCTTACCCGGCATTATCGATACCGAGAATGGGATCGTGCATCGTATGCCGTTTTATGCCGATGTGAAAGAGATGCCGCTCGGTGATACGCTGGCGCAGCACACCGGCGTGCCGGTATACATTCAGCATGATATCAGCGCCTGGACGATGGCAGAGGCGCTGTTTGGCGCGTCCCGCGGTGCGCGCGATGTCATTCAGGTGGTCATCGATCATAACGTTGGCGCCGGGGTGATTACCGACGGTCATTTACTGCATGCGGGTAGCAGCAGCCTGGTGGAGATTGGCCACACCCAGGTCGATCCTTACGGAAAACGCTGCTACTGTGGCAACCACGGCTGTCTGGAAACCATCGCCAGCGTGGAAAGTGTGCTGGAGCTGGCGCAACTGCGACTGACGCAATCCATGAGCTCTTCGCTTCACGGCCAGCCGTTGACGGTCGATTCGCTGTGTCAGGCGGCGTTGCAGGGCGATTTGCTGGCAAAAGACATTATCAGCGGCGTGGGGACCCACGTTGGCCGTATCCTTGCCATTATGGTCAATCTGTTCAATCCGCAAAAAATCCTGATTGGATCGCCGCTCAGTAAAGCCGCAGACGTGTTGTTTCCGGCGATTGCGGACAGCATCCGCCAGCAGGCGCTACCGGCCTACAGTAAAAATATGGTCGTTGAGAGCACACAGTTCTCTAATCAGGGGACAATGGCGGGAGCCGCGCTGGTAAAAGACGCGATGTATAATGGTTCTTTGTTGATTCGTCTATTACAGGGTTAACATTTTTTAACTGTTCTACCAAAAATTGCGCTAACTCAAGCTGATTCCACCGGGCATACCTTAGACTTTCTCCACTGTATTATTTTCCTGGCTTATATTTTCGAAGCATAACGGTGGAGTTGGTGATGCTGAAGCGTTTCTTTATTACAGGTACAGACACTTCTGTTGGGAAGACGGTTGTTTCCCGCGCATTGCTACAAGCGTTAGCGTCGGGAGGGAAAAGCGTTGCGGGATATAAACCGGTTGCGAAGAGCAGCAAAGAGACGCCCGAAGGGTTACGCAATCGCGATGCGCTGGTGCTGCAAAGTGTGTCGACGCTGGAATTACCCTATGAGGCGGTTAACCCCATCGCCCTGAGCGAAGATGAAAGTAGCGTGGCCCACAGTGGCCCAATCAATTACACCTTGCTTTCTAACGGGCTGGCTAGCCTGAGCGAAAAGGTTGATCATGTCGTGGTTGAAGGCACGGGTGGCTGGCGCAGCCTGATGAACGATCTGCGTCCACTGTCCGAATGGGTGGTGCAGGAGCAGTTACCGGTGTTGATGGTGGTCGGTATTCAGGAAGGCTGTATTAACCATGCGCTGCTGACGGCTCAGGCGATCGCCAATGACGGTTTACCGCTGATCGGTTGGGTCGCTAACCGTATTAATCCGGGTCTGGCACATTACGCAGAGATTATCGATGTACTGAGCAAAAAACTGCCAGCACCGCTGATTGGCGAACTGCCTTATTTACCGCGTGCCGAGCAGCGTGAACTCGGACAGTACATTCGCCTGTCAATGCTGGGTAGCGTGCTGTCGGTTGACAGAATCATGGCGTAACGTTCCCGACAGGACAGACGCAAACACCCAGGCCTTCAATAAACCGGGGAGCAGACGATTCTCCCCGGTCATTTCACAACCCCTCACTCTTCGTGAATGTTCAGCGCCCGGCGGGTACGTCCGGAACTGAGATAATCGGCGATGTAATCCTGTGAGATCTCACCGTTGTAGCGTCCTTCCTCGTCAACGATCGGCATCCAACTGGTATTACTTTCATACAGTTTGGAGAGCACAATCCGCAGGTTATCTTCGGCTTTACCGGTAATGCGGAAGGGATGAAGGATATCTGCGCAGGTGCCGCTGGCCTGGCGCGCCTCGCGACGTTTCACAAAGCCCAGTGGTTTTCCTTCGCCATCCACCACCGTAATGGCGCGAATATCGTTGTCATCCATAATGCCAAAGGCTTCCTTCAGCGACGTGGACGGCTGAGCAGTCAGCGTCGGTTGTTGATCGGTCACATCGCCCGCCGAAACCAGCAGCAGACGCTTAAGCGTGCGGTCCTGACCGACGAATGAACCGACAAAATCGTTGGCCGGTTTGGCCAGCAGTTCATCGGGGCTGGCGCACTGGACAATCCGTCCCTGACGGAACACGGCAATGCGATCGCCAAGTTTCAGCGCCTCATCGATATCATGACTCACCAGCATCACGGTTTTTTTCAGCGCACGTTGCATCTCAAGGAACTGATTCTGGATCACTTCGCGGTTGATGGGGTCGACGGCGCCAAACGGCTCGTCCATCAGCAGGACTGGCGGATCCGCCGCCAGGGCGCGAATCACGCCAATACGCTGTTGCTGACCGCCGGACATTTCTTTCGGATAGCGATGCAGATACTTTTTGGTATCCATCGCCACCATCTCCATTAATTCTTCGGCGCGGCTTTTACAGCGGGCTTTGTCCCAGCCCAGCATGCGGGGGACGACCGTGATGTTCTCTTCAATCGTCATATTGGGAAACAGGCCAATCTGCTGGATCACATAGCCAATATTACGGCGCAGGGTCACGGTATCCATCTCATTGGTATTTTCACCGTTTATCAGGATGTTGCCACTGCTCGGGGTAATCAGGCGGTTAATCATCTTCAGGGTGGTGGTCTTACCGCAGCCCGACGGCCCCAGCAGAACACACATTTCTCCCTCCGGCACGTTCAGATTAACGTTATCGACGGCCTTCAGCGGCTGACCCTTTTTCTGTGAAAATTGTTTGGTGAGGTTTTCCAGTTTTATCATTATCGTATCCCCTTAGGTGTCAGAACGACTTGCAGGCGGTGTAACAGCCAGTCGAGCACAATCGCTAAAAAACAAATCATCAATGCACCGGCAATCAGCATGCGAATGTCGCTGCCGCCGATACCGTTCAGTAACAGTAATCCCAGGCCGCCTGCGCCGATCACCGCGGCAATTGCCATGACGCCGATATTCATAACCACGGCGGTGCGGATACCGCCGAAAATCACCGGTAATGCCATCGGGATCTCCACCCAACGCAGGCGCTGCCAGAAGGTCATGCCGATCCCGCGACCCGCTTCGCGTAAGCCCGGCGGGAGGTTGTCCAGCGCGGTATGGGTGTTACGCACGATAGGCAGCAGCGAGTAAAGAAACACGGCGGTAATGGCGGGCAGTGCGCCAATTCCGTGACCGATCAGCGAAAACAGGGGGATCATCAACCCGAACAGGGCGATAGAGGGAATCGTCAGCAGCAGCGTCGCGACGCTTAACACCGGCGTTGCCAGCCATTTGTGGCGGACAATCAGGATCCCCAGCGGCACGCCAATCACAATCGCCAACCCAACTGCCAGCGCCACTAGCCACAGATGCTGATAGGTGAGCATCGCCAGATAACCCGCGTTATCCATCATGTAGTGAATCGTATCCATATGCGCTCCTTACAGCAGGTTCTTTTGTTGCAGGAATTCACGAGCAACCTGCTGAGGTGACTGGTGATCGATATCGACCTTCGCATTCAGCGAACTGATCACGTCATTGTTCAACTGGGCCGAGAGGGTATTGAGCGCCTCAGCAAGTCCCGGATGGGCTTCCAGCGTCTCTTTACGCACCACCGGCGTGACAGCGTAACTTGGGAAGAAGCCCTTATCATCCTCCAGTACTTTGAGATCAAACCCTTTCACACGGCCGTCAGTGGTGTAGATGAGACCGGCGTCAACAAAGCCATCACGAATGGCGTTGTAAACCAGTCCGGGGTCCATCTGGCGGATTTGCGGCCGGTCGAGATCCATCTGATAGGCCTGCTGCAACGGCTTCATTCCGTCGCTACGTCCGGCAAATTCCAGGTCGAGACCCAGCAGCCAGTTGTTATCGGGATCGGTCTGGCGAATGTGTTCAATTTTCGCCACCATCTCCGACATGGTGTTGATGTTCTCCGCTTCGGCACGTTTGCGCTGCATGGCGAAGGCGTAGGTGTTGTTCATATCTGCCGGTTTCAGCCATACCAGTCCCAGTTTGGCATCAAGGCGTTTTACCGTGTCGTACGACTCTTGCGGGCTCATTCGCTTATTGATGTGGTTGAAAATAATCAGTGAAGTGCCGGTGTATTCCCATGTCATATCAATCTGTTTATTGATCATCGCATTACGCGAAATCACTGTGGCGATATTGGTCTGCGGCTGAACCTGAAATCCCTTTTTTTGCAGATACTGAACGGTCATTGCCGAGAGAATGTGCTGCTCGGTAAAACTTTTGGTGGCAAGAATAATCGGGGCCGCCTGAGCCTGGGTGCTGATGAACAGCGCGGCGGCGAACCATCCCAGCCATTTTTTCTTGAGATTCATTTAGCGCTCCTTGTTCTTATCATTGCCATCAGGCCGTATGGGGGCTCAGGACGCGCCCAAGCCAGGCGAGCAGACTGTCGAGGATCAGGGCGAATAGCGCGGTGGCGGTGGCTCCCAGAATCAATGTCGGGAAGTCGTTAAGATAGATGCCAGGGAAAATCAATTCGCCGTAGCTGCTGGCGCCAATCAGAAACGCCAGCGGGGCAGTACCGACGTTGATCGCCGTGGCAATGCGAATCCCGGAAAGTATTACCGGCCAGGCGTTGGGGATTTCTACCTGACGCAACCGTTGCCATTTCGTCATACCGATGCCGTTTGCCGCTTCAATCAGCGACGACGGTACAGAACTCAATCCTGCCCAGGTGTTACGCACAATCGGCAGCAACGACGCCAGAAACAGCGCAACGATGGCAGGCATGTCACCAATGCCGATAATCACCATCGCCAGCGCGAGAACGGCCAGCGGGGGCAGTGTGTTTCCAATATTGAAGATCTGCATGACATATTCGGCAATACCGCGGGCGGCGGGGCGACTAAGCAAAATACCGCTTGGAATACCGACCAGCAGGGCAAAAAACATCGAGGTAAGGACCAAAATCAGGTGCTGTTGACCGAGATAAAGCAAATCAACCTGACGCGATTTGAGGGTATCGATGCCAATTCCCCATACCAGCAGCGCCAGTAGCAGAATGATGGCAATACTAAAGCCCAGCACGCGGGTTAACGTGGATGTGTGCATTGCAGTGTGTCTCCCTGTTTGCATGCGTTATGGCGGCGAAAAATCGTCGCATGTTGTTATGCCATGGTTTGGCAGGGTGTTTTGAGCTATAGCAACAGGGTGGGAAGGATTCCAGCGGGAAGGTGAATTAGATACGCAGACGATTAATCGCCAAACGCGATTTGGCCTTATGCCGTAAAGGATAAGCAGGGTATGTAAAGAATTGTCTTAAAAATGCTGATAAAAAGTGACACTGTAACAATTAAAAATAATGCAGGTATCAGAAAAGGCAGGAAAAACCTGCCTTATAAACGTTAGGGGAACAGCGTTTTTTCCGCGATCGGCATCAATAACTGAGACTGCCACTGTGCCAGAGTATGGCGGGCCAGTTCACCAAGCGCCTGATAAAAAGGATGTCCGGCGTTCTCAATGAACACGTCGAGAAAGCGGAATGACCAGGGGAACAGATGCCAAGCCAGCAGTTGTTCGCATTCGCTGTGTCGGCCACTTTCCGCCAGCCATGCCGCCATCAGCAATAACGAGCCGAAATGATCTTCGGGTTCGTTCTGCTCTGTCTCGACGTGAATACCGTTGTCGCGCATCCACTGACGCAGGGCCAGCGTCGATTCGCCAAACAGGACATTTTCACGATCTAGCCAGACCGATCCCCAGGGCGGCGACGGTAACGCGTAGGGTCCCACGAACAGGCGCTGGAATGCCTCGGGAAGTGACTCATCGCTGACGCGTGTAAAGTCCGTTGCCAGCGGGGACAGGGTTTCCGCTGCCAGCGGCCATTGTGTCTGCCAGTCATCAGCGGTTAACGCTGACACCAGAGGCGCGGCTTCGGCGCTGTCGGGGGCATAGTAAAACAGCGCCCCCAGCACGCGTGCCGTCATCGCAAAATCATCACGTTGAGTAAAATCAGTCATCTGAAACATCCTGAAAAGTGCGGGTTTCCCCGCACGGATTTGTTAACCTGCCACCGCCATACCGACGGTCATGTGCAGGCCATAAAACAGGCCGCGGCCAATGATTTCGCCGCCAAGTACGAGGAGCAGCCCCAACAGCAACCCGGCGACATGCGGCTCTTTACGGCGCACCAGCGGGCAGATCCAGCAGCCCAGTCCGGCAGCGACCAGCACCACGCGCCATACCTGCAGAGAGGCGTAATCCGGCACCAGCGCGGAAGCCTGCTGAACCGAACTGTGAATGGTTGCCAGCGACATGCCCTGCAGGACGATGACCGCCACGCTGACCAGCAAGGCCAGCACGCTGATACTGGCAAACAGGGTACCATTAAAGGTGACGCGGGACGCCCGCAGCAGCAATGCTGCGAACAGCGGGCCGCTGAGCAACACCGTCAAGAAGAACGCCAGCGTCGTATAACCAGTATACCAGGTCGGCACGGTATCAATCAGGTAAACGCGGGTCATCGCCCAGACGAAGACGATCCCCAGTAGCATGCTGACCAGCAGCCAGAATTTCCCCAGCGCAAGCGGCATTTTACCCAGAACGGCGACCAGCCACCAGATTCCACCCACGGCGAAAAAGACGGAGCCTGCGGCAATTTCATTGCTCAACCCGGATGCGCCAATGCGATTGAGGGAGTTAAATGCCCGCATCGGCGACCCCAGGTGCATGATTGACGCCAGGAATCCCAGCCCCATCACCAGCCAGAGGAAAAACATGCTGCGAACCAGACGTTGCCGGGCGGCGGCATCGTCTTTCATTGCCAACCAGCCAAGTCCACTAACAATCAGCGCGCCTACGACGCACTGGCCGAGTACGGTAAACAGCACAAGCGGCCATTCATGCCATCCATTTCCCATTTTACACCTCCTTCGGATTCGCCAGATAACCGGTGGTATCCCCGGTCGGGCGGCTGTTGGCATTTGGTTTGATCACAATACTCGGTTTCGTAAAGTGTGCGCCAGGCAGCGGAGCAACCGCCGCCAGATCGCCGTGTTTCTGACGCAGTTCGTCGACAGGACCGAAATCCAGCGCACGCAGCGGACAAGACTCGACACAGATCGGTTTCTTGCCTTCCGCCACCCGGTCATGACAGCCGTCGCATTTGGTCATGTGGCCTTTGGCGGCGTTGTACTGCGGCGCGCCGTACGGACAGGCCATATGGCAATAACGACAGCCGATGCAGACATCTTCATCCACCACCACAAAGCCATCTTCCCGTTTGTGCATCGCCCCGCTCGGGCAGACCTTGGTACAGGCCGGGTCTTCGCAGTGGTTACAGGCAATAGAGAGATAGTAGGCAAACACGTTCTGGTGCCAAACGCCGTTGTCTTCCTGCCAGTCTCCGCCCGCATATTCATAAATGCGGCGGAAGCTGACATCCGGGGTTAAATCCTTGTAGTCCTTGCAGGCCAGTTCGCAGGTTTTACAACCGGTGCAACGGCTGGAATCAATAAAAAATCCATACTGAGTTGTCATCGGTTACTCCTTAGACCTTTTCAACCTGAACAAGATTACTGTGCGAAGGATTGCCTTTGGCCAGCGGCGAAGGGCGGTGTGACGTCAGGATGTTAATGGAGCCGCCGTGGTCTATTTGATCACCAAACATGTCGGCTTTGAGCCACGCACCCTGACCGATGGCCGTGACGCCGGGCAGAATGCGTGGGGTCACTTTGGCAGGGATCAGCATCTGACCGTTATTGTTAAACACCCGGACGGTGTCGCCGTGTTGAATCCCACGCGCGCTGGCATCGATCGGGTTAATCCAGATCTCCTGTGGGCAAGCTTGTTGCAGGACATCAATGTTGCCGTAACTGGAGTGAGTGCGCGCCTTGTAATGGAATCCGGTGAGCTGCAGCGGGTACGTTTTGCGGATCGGATCGTCCCAGCCGTCAAAACCGGGTGCATAGGCGGGCAAAGGATGGATTATCTCATCCTGCTTCAGTTCCCAGGTATTGGCGATAGTGGCCAGTCGCGCAGAGTAAATTTCAATTTTCCCTGACGGCGTTTTCAGCGGGTTAGCAGTGGGGTCTTCACGGAAGGCGCGGAAGGCGACGTAATGTTCTTCCGGGCATTTTTTCTTGAAGATACCGGTTTGCTTCATCTCTTCGTAATCCGGCATTTCTGGATTGCGTTCTTTGGTCTTCGCATGCAGGTATTTCACCCATTCATGCTGCGAGCGTCCTTCAGTGAATGTCTGGTAGACGTCCGGGCCGAGTCGGCGGGCGATTTCACTGAGCATCCAGTAGATCGGTTTTCTTTCAAACTTCGCTGAAGTCGCGGGCTGACCGAGGATCACATAGCCCATGTTGCCGGCGGATTCGTGAGAAATCAGGTCTTCCTGCTCGGTCGGCATTAAATCCGGCAGCAGAATGTCGCAGTACTTCGCCGATGCCGTCATGAAATGTTCGATGCCGACAATCATTTCGCACTTGCTGTCGTCCTGTAGCACGTCATGAGTGTGGGCGATATTGCCATGCTGGTTAATCAGCGTATTACTGGCGTAACACCACATGAATTTGATGGGAACATCCAGCTTATCTTTACCGCGTACGCCGTCGCGTGTGGCGGTCATTTCGGTGCCGTGATCGATAGCGTCGGTCCAGGTGAAGACGGAGATTTGCGTTTTCACCGGGTTATCAAGCATCGAAAACCATTCCACACCGAGATCCCAGGTGCCTTCACGGACGCCTGAGTTGCCGCCATTGATACCGACGTTACCGGTGAGCACCGACAGCATGGCGATCGCCCGCGCGGTTTGCTCGCCGTTGGAGTGACGCTGAGGTCCCCAGCCCTGGCAAATATAGGCCGGCTTCGCCGAACCAATTTCACGTGCCAGTTGAATGATTTTATCCGCCGGAATACTGGTGATATGAGAAGCCCACTCCGGTGTTTTGGCAACGCCGTCCGGGCCTTCACCGAGGATATAGGCCTTGTAATGCGCGTTACGCGGCGCGTCGGCAGGCAGGGTGGTTTCATCGTAGCCGACGCAATATTTGTCGAGGAACGGTTTATCGACCAGATCTTCCGTAATCAGCACCCAGGCAATCGCAGCCGCCAGTGCGCCATCCGTACCGGGGCGGATGGGCAGCCATTCGTCTTCACGTCCGGCGGCGGTGTCGTTATAGCGCGGATCGATCACTATCATTCGCGCATTTGAACGTTCGCGAGCCTGTTCAACATAATAAGTGACGCCGCCGCCACTCATGCGGGTTTCCGCTGGGTTGTTGCCAAACATCACCACCAGTTTCGTGTTGGCAATGTCATCCGGGCTGTTGCCATCGTTACTGCCAAACATGTAGCTCATGGCGGCGCTGATTTGCGCGGTACTGTAACTGCCATAACGGCTAAGATAGCCACCACAGGAGTTCATCAGACGGTAAGGGACGTTGGAGTTGGTAATGTTGCCGCCGTCGACGCCGGTGCCGTACAGTACGTGAACCGCCTCATTGCCATACTCTTTCAGGATCCGCTTCAGGTTGTCGCCGATGGTATCCAGCGCTTCATCCCAGGAGATACGCTCAAATTTCCCTTCGCCGCGTTTACCAACACGTTTCATTGGATATTTCAAACGGTCCGGATGGTTCATGCGGCGACGTATTGAGCGACCGCGCAGACAGGCGCGAACCTGGTGGTTTCCGTACTCATCGTTGCCGGTAGTGTCAGATTCAACCCAGTAAACGGTGTCATCTTTAACATGCAGACGCAGCAGGCAGCGACTTCCGCAGTTGACGGTACAGGAACTCCAGACCGCTTTTTCTTCGACCGGCGCTGGCGTCATGCCGTCGGCGGCGCGGGCGATACGGGTGAAAGGAAGGGTGAAAGCGCTACTGGCAAACGCAAGGCTGCCAATAGCGGATGATTTCACCAGACTACGGCGGCTGATATTGGCCTTCATGAGGGCCTCAGGCGTGGTGATTTTCATGGTTGCTCACTTTGCTAATGTCAAAAACTGGCCTGGTTGCTTCCTTGTCCGGGGAACAGCCATTCGCATTTTTTCTGTTTTAATCAACGTGGTGTGGAGGGCGTTGTGCTGATGCCGCACCTTCAAAACAGATCGCTGTATAATATTTTCTATATCGATATCAGAGACATGCTAAACAGAAATGAATTTTACCCCTTAATGAGTAGGGGTTATTAATGCATATCAAAGTGAGGGGAACCCTCCGTTGCCGGAGGGGAAAAAACAGGCGGAATTACTGGGGTTCGGCGTTGGCGCCTTCCTGAGAAGGCGTGGTGCTGGCAGGGGCATTACCACTGCTGGTCCGGGTGTAGAGAATTTTATGGGTGTCGTTGGCGCAGTGTCCGACGACCTGTGAGTCCGGCTGATCGGCCTGATCGTTTGGTACGATGCTCAGGGTGAAGTTGGCCTCCGGCACGCCGTTATTGATGATGCGCTGCTCAATATCACTCTTGACGCGTTCGCAGGAGTCAGGGGCGGCAAAAACCAGCGGGGAGGCGGTCAGCAGAATGCCTGTCAGTAGTCCTCGGGATAATTTCATCATCAGCTCCATTGTTGAGATGCTCATAATAAGCATAGCATTGCGAGTGTAAGCATTTGTCATGGCCGCCAACCTTGTTGATGAATCTGAAAGATCGCTTTACTCCCTAAACACACAAACCCTGACAAGGTCAGGGTTTGTGATAAATCTCCATGTCGCCATGGGGGAAGGGATTAGAAGCTGTATTTCAGCCCCAGCATACCTTGCGTATCTTTGTATCCGTTATCACCAATCTGTTGGGCAACGTTACCCCACAGGGTGACGTTCTTCGTCAGTTGGCCTTCAACACCCGCCTTCAGCTCACCGATATTGCGGCTGCCTTTCACGTCGTTGCTGATGTCGTCCATCTGCACGCTGTAATTCTGCGTGTTGTGGATCCAGTTGACTTCGACGAACGGCTGGAAGGTGCGGCCTTTGCCGTCATCCATGGCGTTATGGCCTTGCAGGTAGGCTTTGACGCCAAGACGCGTTTGCAGGTTGCCGTCGGTTTTATCCACCACCCGGGTGCCGTTTTTCTCAACGTGCGTATCAGCCTGCACGTCCATCCAGGTGATTTGCGCTTTAGGCTGGATGTACAGCGCATTACGCTCGCTGAATTCGGCCAGTTTCCAGGTGTAGCCTGTTTCGACAGAGGCGGTGATACCGCTGGAGTCATATTCCTCAGATGCCAGGCCCTGTCCGGACACGGTGTTGTCAAACCAGTTGTAGAGCATCCAGCCATCGACATACGCACCGGTTTTATCGGCGTCGTTGGCATACCAGGTGCCGTACAGACCGGCGCTGTAACCGCTGATCTCCCCGCGTGAGCTGTACCCGGTGAGGGTGGAGTGGCTGCGGCTCTTGCTGTTGGCGTAACCGGCCATCAGACCCAGATGCCAGCGATCGAGACCGTCGGTGCTCCATTGCGCGATATCGCCGCCCAGTTGCATCACGTAGCGGTTGCTCTGGGTGCTGATCTGCCCGGAACCATCTTTGAAGCGGTTATGTCCGCCGATATGGCGCATCCACAGGCTGGTGACTTTCTGCTCGCCGGTTAACGCGTCGGTGTACTGGGTTTCACCCAGACGATCGTGAAGCCGGGTGGTGAACAGCGTGTTGGCCGCAAGGGTGTTCGCCAGATAGCTGCCGGTTTCCGGGCGATACTGGTGTTCACCAGGCTGGGGAATAGGCTGCTCTGGCGTTTCCGGTGAGGCTGGCGCGGGTTCATCTGGCGGTAACGGATCCGGAATCGCCTCGCTGGTCAGATGCCAGTTCTGGTTGTTCTTTTTAATGATGTTGTAATCGTAAGCACCCGCGACGATACGACCTTCTTTGACGAAGGTCCCGTTAGAAGCACCCTCGACTTCCACAATGGGGATGCCTTCTACCGTCTGCGAACCGCCGCCGCCAGCGTTGGTGACGCTGACACGTGTAGTGCCACTGGTGTCACCACGGACAATCATTTTATCAGTCGCTGAAAGGTCATCACCCAGTACGGTACGCAAGGCCACCAGACCGTTGTTACCCGCGTAGTTGCCCGCGATGGTTAACGTGGTCGGCGTAAAGGCCGCTCTGGCTTGTGATGGGGAGGAGAGCGTTACTGTACCTGCCAGATCCAGCGAGTTCAGGGTTTGCGAATAACCATTGAGATCCAGACTGGCGCCTTCGCTGACGGTGTAATCTGACGCGGCGCTAAACGTATTCTCTGCACCTGCGCGGAGCGTCCCTCTGGAGACAAGCGTGTTACCGCTGTAGGTATTGGCTCCTGTGAGCGTGGTGATACCGGACCCAACATGATTGACTTCACCATTACCGTAGATTCGTGATGCCAGCACGAAGTCCTGACTGGAGTGGTTAAAGTTCAGAAGAGCGGTGCTTAAGCCGCTGTTATTCATTAGATAAATTCGTGACGCCTCAATGTTACCCGCCGCCTGTTCGGCTTCGCCCTGCGCGCCGCCGATATTTAAAATCCCGGTACTACCGTTGCCATAGGCGAGACGGATCAACGATCCGGACTTGACGGTTGCCCCATTGCTGACGGTGAGGATCCCCTTCGCGGTGTTATTCGCTGTAGAGAATCCACCCAGATTGATGGCCGTTGCCACATCCAGGGTGGAGCCCGCGCCGTCGACCAATGTTTCACCAAAACCGTTGCGATTACTATTATCTGTCACGCCGACGTAGCCAATACTCATGTGCTCCGTCGTTGAGAGTTTACCACCATTGGTAATCAATAATTTACCGTGATTCTGGTCCCCAACGATAATATGGTTGGTCGCAACGGATGAATTAGCACCGTCGATGGAAAGTAGACCCTCTCCCGTTTCGTAAAATTCGCCAACGCGTAATCCAGCAATACCTGTGATTTTGCTACCGTTATGTACATTCAGTATGCCGGTACCGCCCTCCAGACCAATTTGAATTAACGAATTATTCAGTTCCCAGGTTGCGCCATTGGTTAATGTCACGGAGCCTGTCGCCGTACGGCCAATTTCCGCCCCTGCTGTTGTCAGAATATCCCGCCCGTCAATGATCATTGATCCGGTGCTAGCGTCTCCAACACGTAATGTACTGAAGTTATTCCAGTAACTCTCAGTATTTTCTGTTTTAGAAAGGGTGAGTGTGTCATTATTATTAACAAGGACAATACTGTTGCCTCCGGTCGGAGGGGTAACGGCTAACAGATTGATATTATCCAGATTCGCTGCGGCGGCAGTTTGTACAGCCAGTGCCACAGCGATTGCGAGCATTGATTTTGGGTGGTGCAAGTATTTAATTTTCATAATTGTCTCTTCCATAAGAGAGTGCCTGGTGTTGAAAATAACATTTCGTCTTTAAAACAATCTCTTAATGCTTTTATGTTGAACGCGATATAATATGTGTAAATAAATATTGTTTATCTAAGGCATATTTTATTTGCATCATTGAAAATAACGAA
>NZ_JBFWLF010000054.1:0-18184 GCF_050252275.1 Citrobacter sp.
GTAAAAATTGGCTTCTGATAACTATCCCTCCTTTTAAGAGAACTAAATTTTAATTCAGGGGCTTTGCGTTTAGGAAAGTGTTGTTTGATCAAGTAAAGAGCATCGTCATGACTAATCTTTACAGCGCTCGCCCCTTGCCAGGGTTGTGACTTTTGAAGAAGATCTCGCCCAGTGTAACCTGACTCATCAATTGAAAATATACTCATTTATTTTGTATCCATATCCGTTGTTTCAACCAAAATACCTTTTTGGAATGTATTGCACCATAGTCTTAAACCTGATTAATTAAAATCTTCGATGCAAGCAACATCTGCTTCTGGTATATAGCAGCCTTCAAAACAGTAGCACACCGTCATGGGGTGTCGGGGGTCGGAGGTTCAAATCCTCTCGTGCCGACCAAAATTCCCCTTAAGAACCAGCCTTTTATGGCTGGTTTTTTTTATGCCTGTTTTTTATACGGGGTATTGTTGGGGTAAAACCGGGGAATTATCCCGACGCGAATTAATGTCAGATCACCGGACAATCATCGAACTCAGCAGAGCGAGCATCATTGATGATGTAAGTGATCACCCCAAACACAGGCAGTACCGCATTGTAGTCACCAGTTTGTCCTGGTATCTCTTCACGTTTTCCGTTCTCCAGATTGACCAGATGAGGCTTTGGATGGGCACGGTAGCGCTTTATCCTTAACTCATTATCTATCCTACAAACGAGCAGAGAACCATCACATGGTGTTAGTGAGCTATCCACGACCAATAAAGCACCGTTCAAAATTCCTTCTCTCCAGTATGTCTGCCCTGCTCTCATGAAGTATGTAGCTGCTGGATGTTCAATAAATTTTGCGTCAAGCGATATGCTTCGCTCTACGTAGTCTGCTGCTGGAGATGGGAATCCCATGGTTCGATCCTCAATAATACTGTTTATACATACAGTATTATTGCTTAGCCATGAGATCAATAATTATCAGGAAAACAGTTATGTTTAATCTTTACGATCAGTTGTATCTACCTGAATAATCAAGATATACCCAAGCTCTTCCTGGTGTTACTGTTTTAGAGAATGCAGTTGATACCAGAGCTGCACCTATGACGTTGCTTCCTTGTGTTGCTGCGCATACTTTACCTTCGCTTCCCGTGATTTTTCCATTAGTTACAGCAGATCCAGGCTGTATTTCTCCTAATGATTGTTCATATTTAACTGCTGCAATGCCGCTTGTCTGTACAGATACTCTACCACCAACAGCACTGCTGTTTAGTGCAACACCGGCAGGTTGAAAATAATAGGATGTTTTCCCGGTCTTGCTGACACGTGACCCATATGCGTTTTCAACAACTAAATCCCCATCTTCTATGTATTCTGCCGCGACATAAAGCTGACTGAATCCAGTGATAATAATGGGGAAGCTACAATTATAGATTGTTCCAATATTGTCTACTTTCTGGCTTAGTTGCACTCTTCTCATTGGGACGCTGCCAGTTACAGTCAATGATGGTGTGACAGTTCCCTTAACTCCATTATCGAAACAGAGAAGATTTGCTAGCTCACCAAACAAAACACCACCGTTAATAGCAATTACATCTTCCTGTCCGCTACCAAAGTCAACAATTCTACCGCCATAAAACCCCTTAAGAGACTTGCAATTATTAAATTCTATTCTACAAGGTAACTGTTGGTTAGCTCTGTTATGCACTATCCACCCAGCCCCCTGTTTCTTTTCTGGAACGGTCTCTAAAGCGTTAAAGTTTCCATAAAAAAGACAGTCATTAATTGTAAACCTCTGCCCGCCATACATGCCAACCCCAAACGCATAATCGCATATATCAGCGCCATTCTTATTATTAACCATCATGCAGTCATCGATTTTTATATCGATTTCAGAATGGTCGTTAAAATCACAATGTATCGCATAGTTCATATTTGAACCAATAATGTTCAAACCTGATATTTTGCATCGTATCGGGAAATGGTCTACGGATTGGTATGGGTTTGTTGCTGTTTTAAATATATCCCTAACTCCAGCTGGCTCTGCTGACTGGAAATCATACTTAACAACTACTTTGTTAATTGCTTTTGTGCTTCTGGTTATGTCTACATAGTCCTTCAGGAGCACTTCTCGTGCTACATGCTCTCCTTCAAGAAGCTCTATTCTATATCGCTTATATTCACTATTATCTGTTATTGAGTCTAACGCAGACTGGATAGATGAATAAACTGGCGGATTTACCGCCAGGTTGTCAATTCCATCGGGGCTGACTTCTATGACTACGTGACTTGTTTGATTTTCCGACATAACCATCCTTCTATTATTAGTATGACTACGTTCAATTGCTATTGACTTTTCACTAAATGCAATAGGTAGGAGGCTCAATAAGAATGTTTTTTTTACAAATTCTCTTCTTGTTGATTTCATGTCGTGTAGCCAATTGTCAGTTTTGCTACATTATAACCTGTTATAATTCCTGGGGTACTGAAAATTCACCGTCGTCATATTGCCACCCAGGCAAGACTTCTGTGCTGCATGGAATCCATGCTAGTGACGGATGAAATCTCCCTTCCGGATTGATATCTGTTACTTCATTGACTATGCCGTCAATAATCAAAGCCCACATAAACACTCCTTTTTACCAGATGATGTAAACCGCTCCAGGTGCTCCAGCCCCACTTCTATATGTAGTAGCGCCACCAGAGTAAGGTGCTACTCCTGCTCCTCCGCTACCAGGTGATGCACCGTCTCTTTGCAGTTCTGCTGTAGAGTTAAACTGCGCAGAACCATTCTGAGCGGCACCTCCCCCCTCTCCGCCTCCTGTTCCTCCTGCTCTGTCTTGAGTGTTGGATACGTATGAGCATAGTATTCCGGGCTGGGATGGTGCTCCACGAAGGTTTATATCTCCTCCCGTCCCAACACCTCCAATTTGACCTGAAGACACATTAGATTGTGGTGCTCCAGTTGCTGAACAATATGAACCAAATGAAGAGGCTGATCCTGCGTTACCATTTGTTGATGCTGTTGTTACAGATGCCCCTCCCGCGCCAACGGTGACCGTTACAGATGAGACACCAGTTAGGTCCACTAACTTACGACTTTCTCCTCCTGCCGCACCACCTGATCCACCTGCTGTTACAGAACCAATAGAACCAGATGCACCGCCTCCAATAACTATAACCCAGGCCTTTCGGCCTTTTTTCAGTACGTCAGGTACGTTCCAACTCGTCACCCCAGCAGTATCAAAAACAACGCAGTTTTGCAGGCCGAAAGCGTCTTCTGTCAAACGAAGGTTTGCGAGAGCCGTTGCAATCGCCTCTGGACCATCTGATGCAATATCACCAAACGGATTAGATCGACTCAAAAGTAATGAACGAAGGGCAGTTAATAACTGATTGTGTTCCCCTTTATCCAGTTCTGCGCCGGATTCTTCTACCACCGCACAGAGTTCTTCCTGAAGCATGTCAAAATAATCATCGTCCAAATCAGTCGCCGGGGTTCCGGTCTGGGGATTCCCTCGGGTAAAGCCGTTCTTACCCGCGCCGAATTTATCTTTCTGCGCAGTTGCTGTATCTATACGGTGCATGAATTACTCCGGATATTTGAAAATTACGTAGGTATGAGAAGGGCAAAGCTTATTGAGGACACACTCCACAACAGTGTCTCCCCAGATTCTGATCGGTGAATCACAGGGATCGTTGCAAGTCATCCAGGTTGTTTCTGTCGATGACGGCATATTGACCTGCCAGTAATACCGCCAGTCCGTGGAATACACACCATCCGTACATTTTGAAGTGCAGGTAAATGTGCTTTTATCGTATCGCGTGATAGTCGCACCAGGCTTTCCAAGAGCAACAAGCTGGGCCAGATAAAACGCCTCGTTGATTCCACCAGCCAGGTTAACTTTTGCATCAAGCCGTTGTTGGCGCTGACGTATTGTCTGGGTTCCGGATGGAATACATTCATCAGGTAAACCACAGCATTTTTCCCAGCGGTTAATCAGTTCTGTGGTTGTTCGTGGATCGATTTCCAGCATCAGTGAATCAGCGCGCCGATGCACCCTGAGTAATGAGGGGGCGGTCCCCTTTATCGCCACATCATCAACTGTCCAGGCTGGCCCTGGCGGAAGAAGAGCGGCGAGCAGGTGAATATAATCATCTTCATTCACTGCCACGTTACGCCTCCAAGAACGGCCAGTTCATTCTTCGCGATCGGCGTATCAGCAGCCGGCGCAATCAGTTTGTGGCTGTGCTCACCAGCAGCAATTGAGATGGCTTCATTGATACGCGACAGCTCGAGAACCCCCTCCGGATAACCATCACGAAGGAGAAAAGAACGAAGTTCTGCCACTACTGCGGCTCGTGTTTCTGCATTATCCGGATTCAGATCAATAGTGAAATCGATGGTTTTAGGGGTCGCTTTGAAAACATACAAATCAGAACCCGCCACAGGGGCCAGTGGTTCAATATGCGCCTGCGCGGCTGCTACAGTTGCGTCATCCAGTATCGGATTGATCAGGTCACTACTCGCGACCATCACACCAACAGTGCCTGTCCCCATCCAGTGGCGGTAAGTCCAGGCGCGGGTGATCCCGGGAACCTCTTTAGCCCAGACAATATAATCACCATCTGCGCCACCCTGTGGGGTCCAGTAGTAACGTTCAAGAACACGGGAGCGCCACTCTTCAACATCCTCTACATCAACACCACCCACCAGCGTGTCAGCCATCCCGCCAGATGGCAGGCCATTAACCGGAGTGACAAGAGACAGCGAAGTGCCATCGTCCACATTTCCTGTAGTGCCATTAACATTACAAATAATGGGTAGCCGTAATACTCCACCAGCACTTTTAGCATCGGCCGTCGCTGTGTACTGAACAAAATCATCACGCTGGATGATGGCACCGGCTTTGACTGTCAGATTGTCAGCCACGCCATCCCATCGCATGAAACCAGCCGCTGCTGTTGCGGCCTTTCTCGGACACCGCTTCATGGCAGCATGACGGGCAAGCCATCCCTCATCACATAGATCAGGCAGCATATTCATTGCCAGATAATCGATATACCCATAAACCGTATGTAATGCCCCGGCATAGACTTTGGCCCTGACATCCTCATCCATCCGGCGAAGCTCATCATTGATATCCAGACGGGCAAAGAGATCGGTGCGTATCATGCTGATATTTTCAGCCAGTGTTGGCCGCTGGAATTCACTGTCCGCCATGAGTGATTACGCTCCATAAATCATTAAAGGAAATGGTAACCGGCCCGTCCCGGCGCCAGAGCACAATTTGATTACCGAGTTCGTTAATACCGGTTCGCTGAATATCGATGTCGATACGTGATACCACCCCATCATCAATCATCCACTGGAGTGCATCACGCAGATAAATTCGGACCTTGTTCACCAGGGCATTGGTCAACTTGCTGCGTTGTAACAGCCACAGTTTTGAACCGTAACGATCATTGGCAACAACTGGCCATGTATCGCCCCACCAGCCCATAGGGACATCAGCATTGTCATCCGGATCAGCACGACGATGTGTAAAAAGTGAAATAACCACAGCCCTTACCAACGGATTCAGCGACGAACTGACGCTAACCCGCTTACCATTTACCGTAAGCCAGAGTTCCATCATTCCCCCATCTGACTGGCCGGGGTATCAGTGTTGTTACCCTGCCCGTTTTCTTTGTGTTCATGACCGTTATAGATAATCCGCATCGCTGACATCGTCAGCCCGCCGGAATCACACAGATCCTTAATATGTCCCGTTGCCTCGATATCCATTTCAAAACGGGCTTTTGGGGCATTAACAAACCGGATTAGCTTCCCGGCTCCATCAACGATAATTCCAGAACGAGTGAGGTGAACCTTCTGACCGAGATCGTCATACAGTGCGACTTCACCCTCTTCCAGTCCGCGAAGCCGGTACCGGCGATCAGCAACCGCAATCACAATGCCGTGTGATCTGTCACCATCAGGGAACAGAACCACACCTTCAGCTCCCGGTTTCGCGTGAGAGGTAAACCCGTAATGCTCAAGATGTTCTATACCTGCTTTCGTCTGGGCACCGATAAGTTCAACATCCACCATCTGGCATTTACTGGCAGCATCAATACTTTTTACGACTGCGCGACCAATCAGACAAAGCACCTGCCTCTGTAAGCTTTGCATTACGCCCATCAGAACGGGTCCTCTTTGGCTTTTCGTTTTTTAGTACGTTTCTGCTTCTCATCTTCCGGTTCAGGAAGATAAGCATCCGGCGGCCCGACACGAAGTTCCGCTAATGTGCCGTTATTGTCTTTGGTGAATGACACTTCAGAAATGAGCAATTCACGGTTATTGAATCCGCATACAGGGTCAAAAACGATGACGCGCTGATTCGGTTGCCAGAGCGAGCCGTCACCCTGTCGCCAGCCCCAGACCACATAAGTGGTTTCGTCGGTACGTGCGGCACGTTGTCTGGCTTCAAACTCAGCGCGGGCAATACAGCTTGCTCCTGTTGATTGACCTGTCTGCTGCACAACCATCGGACGATAGCGCCCTATTCCTGCATCAGCAGTTTTTGACCTCAGAGCCGTAGTGGTTGCTGCCCCAAAATCATTATCATTCCCGGCGCGCTGGCCGGAGACCTGATAAGTTGAAAAGCGATCGCGGATACTTTTTTCGGTATCACAGGAAATAACGTTTTGCCCCAACACCAGGGCGGTATGCGCCCGCGTGGAACCCGGCACGCCGATAACCAGACGTCCTTTCGGATCGTCGTATGCCAGCGCCTGTTGCTGACCAAGCATTTTATTGAGGACTTCAATAACCGTCTCACCGTGATCTGGCTGAACGCCCGGTATTGCCGCAGCTGGGGCCCCCGAATCCACGACAGATATGCCAAATGGTTTCGCCAGTGCAGTGGCAACCTGAACAAGCGATTGCCCGTTGAACTGAGTTGGTTCTGCGGAACAGTCAATAAGGTCTGCCGTCAGACTGCGACCGCTGATCCCGGTGCTGATTGACCTCGCGTCATAGCGAACCGGCGTCGCCTCCACCCAGCCAGTGATGACCAGGTCATCCCCGATGAGGACTTCTACCTTGTCGCCATTTTTCACTTTTGGCTGCAGCGAGTCAAAGCCCTCACCACCAGGCCACTCACGGGTGATTTCAACGCTGAAGTCGCGCGCGATGCGCTCAATACCTGCGCCTATGCGAACAGATGTCCAGCCACCCCATTCCCGCCCGTTAACACGTAGCGTTACGTTATCGTTCATCGTACAGGAACCCTCAACGGAGACACTGGAACGAAGCCAGGATGTGCCACAGCGTTACGCTTTACGATATCTGACTCGCGATCCGCATTATCAAACCATGTGGCAGCCAGAACCAGCGCGGGTGTAACCTCATCCGGTGTTCTTATGACGGTCTTTGACGCCTGAGTTAACCGGGTTTTAATATCGTTATTGAGATCAGATTTCACTCTGCGGAGCGCCAGAAAAAGACGATCATCCGTGATGCGAGATAACTCTTTGTCAATGGCATCATTCAGTGTGTCGCGCACATCGACTAACTCATCCCATGTAGGCAAATCTACAGAAACCGTTTCTTCCTGGGCATTATTCAATGCCGGATGCGATACAACCGGCCAGCCAGTTGTTTCCTGTGTGGCATCACGCGCAGGTGTTACCGATGCAGGCAAACTTGTCACCGTGTACACGGCTTCACTGATTGCAGTCGTGCGGATCGCACTGGCAACATAATTGCTCTGTTGCGTTCTGTTTTTCGTCGTCGTGCTGTCAGTTTTCCAGACACCACGGGGAGCAAGATCACTCCCCAATGTGATGCCTGAGAAATTTTTAATCATGGTGTAAAGATCGCTGGCATTACCTGACAGACGATTGCCGGCACGCCACATCGTCTGTAGTTGTTCAATGAAACCCTTACCTGATGATGGCGGAGGCAATAACACTGAAATATCGCCCTGCAATAATCGGGCAGCAGAAGAAATACCAGAATCAACCATCGCCATTTTATCTGATACAAAACCGAGCATACTCTTTGCATCATCTAATACACCGCCCTGAACAAAGTCTGGCATGCCATCCATACCAAACTGATCAAAGCTATCGCTGATACAGTCATCTAGCGCTGAGCAGGATGAAACCAGTGTATTTGCCGTTGCAGTGCCAGCCGTTGGATATGAAAGCTCCCCGGCCTCAACGAACCGCAGATCGAAACGCACCATGCGCCCTTCACTGCTTGCGGTGCTGACATTAATCTCTCCGTCAACACAGACACTGATTTCCCCATATGTCGGATGTACCAGCGTACCCGGTCCCGGTTTGTTCAGCGCCTCAATAAGTCTGTCACGTTGATCAAAGCAGTCATCTCCGATCACATAGGCGGTGATGCCAGGACGTAGCGTTACCCTTCCTAAGTCCTCGCTATAAGGTTTATCGCGGTTTGGGTATTCATGCGTTTCAACCCGACGTCCTACCGGGGCCCCTTCATCTTCTACCTTGAACGGAACGCCGCGAAACGACGCTTCAACCAGTCTGTCTTTCCACGCCATATAAACTCCGGGTAATAAAAAACCCGCCGATTGGCGGGTTCATTAGATTTAGAAATTATTATTTTTGTAAGTAAAGCGAGCGTGTATAGGCCTGTTGCTGGCTTTCAATAAAAGCTTTAAGCTTCTCGGTAACAAATGAATTAATGTTACTACCTTTCTCCACAGGAATTTCCTTTGTCTCTAATGTTAAAGTAAACATAGGCTGATACTCACTGGTATATCTCACTGCAGATACAACCTCAAGTCTCGCATCATCAATAACGCTAAGGTTTTCAAGTGTGAGTTTATCCTCATTCTTAGATTTACCTGCGTTAAGCTCCTTGAGAAGGCTTTGGAGTTTTTCATTTAATTCGACCGAGAACTCATCTGGGTTTCCCTCAGAAATTAAAACCTGCTCTCCTTCCTTGAAATACAACTTAGCACTAACTAATTTTTTCTCTTTGTATATATCACCAAGTTTTATAGCACCACCCGATAGAGAGATGATATGTTCATCCTTAAATGAAATATTATCTGAAATCACCAGAGATGAGAACACTATAGATATGCCAAGTATTACACTTGCAATAATTGCATTTTTCATGTTGGACTCTTTTACTTTTAAAGAATGTGTAATGACGCGGGCATTACAATACCTTTTTTTACCCACCCATTCCAGTTCTTCCAATTCTGGTATACCCAACATCGTGATTTACATCAATTCCAGAAGCATGAGTGTCAGTAACCTTCATACCAGGTGGTGCATTCTCAAACTGAACAGTAACGGTTCCTTGCGGTTGAGCCGCCGTTCCCTGTTTGATCTGATAAGGGTTATATCCAGAACTAGCCACTCCTGTACCATACACACCGTAACCTCCTGCTCCCCACTGCGCAGCGTTTGCGGCAGCGACCGTATCACTGGCACCATCAGAGAACCACTCAATGATGGGCCTCAGCTTTTCCCACATGTCCTGGAACCATTTCACGATTGGTCCCCAGTTGTTAATGATGAGCCCCAGCGGAGACCAGTCGAATACTTTTTTGAGTATTCCCCATCCAGTTTCAAAATAAGGGCCAACCGTATCCCATAGCTTTTCAAAATATGGCCCAATGACATCCCAGTTAGAAATAATTAAACCAGCAGCCATGGCAATGCCAGTAGCAATCATACCGATTGGAGACATGGATAATACCCGGCTCACAATACCGATTGCGCCGCCCACCCCCATAAACCCCAATTTTAAGACAGTCAACCCGGCAGCCAGCCCAAATGCCCCCCTTATAACTCGCGGATTTTCATCGGCAAACTTCGTGAAGCGTTCGCCAAGCTCACCAAGCCACATGGTTATATTTTTCGCATCACCTGAAAACGCACCACCAATTGCTGCGAGACCGTTGGTTGCTGTGCCGGTCATTGCCTCCCAGAGGTTGGTTAATGTTCCAAGTTGGGCCTGAACACGGCTATTCAGGTTGGCCTGGCGGTTCATTTTTTGTTGAACTTGATCGTACCCATCTTTGCCTTTGTCGATCAGCGCGTTAACTACCTGTAGTGTTTCAGCATCATCGCCGAACAAAGCTTTCATTAACCCGGTACGCTTCACGTCTGACAGGCTTTTGAGCTTAGCTAATTGCAGGAATAAATTGTCCAGCCCACCAAAACTGCCTTTACCGTCAGTAAAGTCCAGGTTAATGCCCAGATTCTGACGCGCCAGCACCTTATTAACATCATTGACCTTTTTGACACTGAGGCCTGCCTGAATGACTTTGCGCACGGCGTTACCTGCCGACTCGCCCTGCATGCCCATCTGATCCATCATTACGCTGATCGGCGCCAGACCTTGCGCGGCTTTAAGCCCATCCTTATTTACCATCTGAAGTACGGAGCTGGTTTTTGTAAAAAACGACAACATATTGGTATCGTCGACGCCCAGGTAAAAGGCTTTCTGGATCGTATCGAATAACCCCATCATGTCATCTGAGGCTGTGCCAGTTGCATCCTGCATCTTTGCCGCGAACTCAGCCGCAGCCTCAGGTGTTTTCTTCAACTGAACAGCCAGGTAAGCCGTGGCTTTACCCACCCCGCCGAGGATATTTTCTGCGGGAATACCCTGGCGCACCAGCATCTGCATCATGTTCTGAAAGTCTGCCGTTGTACCCGGCAACTGGTTACCCAGCCCGACTGCCAATTTATTGATGCTTTCGAAGCTTTTCCCGACCTCCCCATTTGCCTGCATCATGGCAACCTTAAGACCCGTAGCAGCATTTTCCTGATCGGCGTATGTCTTCAGCGACAGTGTTAGACCAGCAGCAAGCCCTGCGGCCATCCCAAGCCCGCCTTTAGAACTTGCCTCTGCCTGGCGTTTAAAACCACGGATGTTTTTTTGCATCCGAGAAAGCGCTGGAGAAAGCTTATCGACACCGGTGATGAGCGCTTTTAGTTCAAACTCAGCCATTGATCCGCTTCTCCTCTTCTATCCTGTTTGCCTGGCTGACCAGTAAAGGAATCTCACTGATTGGCTTGTTCAGTAATTCAAAAGGGTTAATGCGCCAGTAACTGGCGCAGTCAAAATAGCGATCAGTGAGATATTCCGCCGTCAGCCCTGGAGGAAAAAACCAGCCACCAGCCAACCAGCAGCATTTAGATCACCAGGAGACATCTGGTCTACAGTGCTTAGCGGCACATTTGCCAGCCTGACAATGTATTTCGCAATGATGTGCGCCTGGAGTTTGATTGATTCGTCCTGGTTCATCTGATAGGGATAACCCAACTCGCGGACATCTTTCCCCGTCGGCTCGTTAAATTCCAGGACACTGAGCGATTCGCCATGTGCAGTGATCGGGTGATTTAATTCAAGTTCCTGCATTACTGGTAATCTCCTTCTTCACCGTGAAATTCAAGATCCACCGTGCCTTCTTCAGCATTATGGTTTGCTTCTCCATGCAGCCAGGCAGACGACAGAACATAGACCTGACCATTCGCCAGTTCGGCGGTAATAGTCATCTGATCTGCTGTTGTAATTTTGCTGACGGGAAAATCCTTCGGTACCTTGTAAGTACCCTTAACATAAGGTGCGCGGTGCGTTTCTTTGCGATCCACTGAACCATCCAGCCCAATGACATCATCATTGACCTTCGTGTTCATCGGCACCTCAATGCCGCCGGTCATTGATAGCTGCTGACCGTCTACTTTGAAATAACAGGTACCACCAATCTTCGACATTATGCGGCCTCCTCTGGATACTGAAGACGGAACTGGTTAACCACTGCGAAGACGCGCAACTGGTTGACATAATCAGGTGGGAACAGCGTATTCAGGCGGTTCGGATCATTAGCATCACGCTCAACAATCAGGTACTTCTTGAAGAGCTCATAATTTTCAACGATGCCCGCACGTTCCAGCTGGCGATACGTTGCCAGTAACTCACCTTTGATGACCGACGGCGTCACAATTGCCTGACCGGGGCCAAAACGGGTACCGTCGTTCGCCAGTTTATGACGGCCGTATTTACTGGTAATCACTGACTTGAGGCGGCGCAGAACGTATGCGCTGGTATGCAGGGTTTCACTGTCAAGATAACTGTTATCCGCAGAACCATACGCGTTTTTCTTATACGTGGTGACATCGCGCTGAACGCGCAGAATGCCGCTTTCAACATATGCGGTAGCGACACCATGCGACAAAAGAGACTGCTGCTCTGTCATGGTAAAGCGCTTGCCCTTCGGGGCTGGCAACATACCAACCAGCTCCCCGGTCTGTGTCGGTCGTGCCGGGTCATTACGGATGAATACCGCAGCACGAGCGGTGCGACTTGCCGCCAGTTCATCGGCAGGCGTCTGGGTCTCCTTCTCGTAACCGGACAGGGTAATATGCTGAAGATTGAACATATCTCCGGCGGTAACCAGCTCGGAAAGCGTACCCAGTCTGGCTGTGTACACATGGCCATACAACTGGCGGGCATAACTCCAGCGACCGCTGGTGTCGTTCATTTCGTTCGACAGCGTGTTCACAGAAGCAGCATCATTGAAAGGATGACCGATATAGTCAAACGGTTCATCGGCCATCGCTGCGATCGTTCCAGTAAGCACCGGCGCACCAGTTCCTGCCGTGCCAGACGCTACCGCAATCTGAATACCTGCCGGAAGCACCTCACCACCACCAAAACCGTAATAATTCAGAGATACCGGAATTTCATTACCGCACAAACCTTTATGGCGAGCGGTCAGTGTGACCACGCCAGCGGCCGCAGCAGAGGTAAACGGAAGGTCGGCATTGGCATTGATTGCTGCACTGATCGCAGTAGCAACGGCGGCAACATCATCCCCATTGATGACAGCAGCCTGTACACGGGTGCGTCCGATATACAGATTCACTGTACCGGTTTCCGTCGCGGCACCTGTCACTGTAATCGTTACAGTCGCGGCAGCACCTGTGGCTTCCGGTACCGCAATAATGTACAACTCGCCAAACGGATCGGTTTCGCGGTATGCGGTAACCATGCGGGCTAGCTGGCTACCCGGACCGCAAATCTGACGCGCATAATCTTTAGAAGGCATCAGGATCAGACTTTCCTTCTCAATCGTCGCGTCCGCATTGGCGTAGCCGATCAAAAGAGCAGGACCGGAATCCTGGGTGGTATTCGCCGCCGAGCTGTCCATTTCCGCATAAAACAGCGGTACCAGCGTGCCCGATGGGATGGTGTTCATACTAATCGTCATTGGCTTTCACCTTTTTATTAACGCGCCGAACATCACCAGCCGCGACGCGCCGCAGCCAGTAGTTATTCTCTTCAACATTTCGCCCTTCAGAGGGCAAAAGGTCGCCTCGGGCAGGGTCAGGAACTGACCGCCCTTTTGCGGGTTTTACAAACATATGGCCTCTCAGGAAGGGAGATTTATTTCAGTGTGAAGCTCAATATCGCCATCAGGACCACTCCCCGGATCAATAAAGTCCACATCAATGGAAAGCGTTCTGAATTCATCAAGGCTATTAAGCTCATCCTGTTGACGCGTATCATCCTCAGTCAGCTCATTCTCAACAGTGAAATCGAACTGATAGCTGAGTTCGTGGCGATTCACATCCAGCAATGTTCCACCGGCATAGGTGACAGGGTTTCCACGCTCCTCCGGATTCCATCCGAGAAGTGCTTTGAACAACACCTGCCGGATGTCGTAGACCACATCATATGATGCGAACTGCCCTCGCTCATCCCGGCCATTACTGACAAAAACAATCACCGAGAAACTCTCGGTAAGATCCTGCCAGTAATCTGTCTGGCTTTTTTGCTCTCCGGGGGAATCATCACCGGGAACAACATATGCCGCAGGGAGTCGCATTTTGCCGATTTCAGGCAGATCTTTAAACTGAGCAGCACCGGCTACACGGTTCTCAAAAACGGGGCAGTTTGCCCGTAGTGTTGCAATGATGGGTGAAAGTTTCATCAGCGGCGTTTCTCCGGCTTAAGTGACTGGCGCAACTCACGGGCAAGGTAGTACCGCGTCCACGGACTGTTTTTTTGCAGCGTCTCAACCATGAAGTTATTACGCGGAGCAAGACGCCAGCCGCTACCGCCAGACGCTCCACGATGGTGACTACGCTGACGACGTGCACCGCCACGAACACCGTAGAAAAGAAACGCCGGGTAAAAGTCACCGGCGATCATTCTGTTTCCCTGCCCGTTTCGCTGGTTTGGTGCAATACGGGTCATGAACCCCGGGCGTCGCCCGCTTGCTTTTGGCACCATATAGCCGATGGATTTCGCCAGTCGACCAGTCTGGTAACCAGGGTTTTCACCACCTTCTGATCGCCCACGACGCATTACCAGCCGGCGCGCATCACGCATGTGCCTCTGCCCGATATGGACAAACGCCCGCCGCACCCGCGCGCGGTTGAAGCGCATTTCCTTTGGTTGCTGAAAATCAACGTGTAAAAAGGGTTGTGCCATTACCGCTCCCTCCGGTTGATGCTGGCTCCGCGCCCAGTACAGTGCATTCAAGCAACAGAAACCGCCGCTTGCTGTTCAGGTCCCGAGCCCGCTTAACGCGATAAACCTCATCCCCGTGCACCACCTCAAAATCGCTGGTAATCCCCCGGCGATAACGCAAAGTGATGTAGTGAGTGATGGCATTATCCGTCTGGGCTGTCTCCTGGTATGTGGTCGCGCTGGTCTGTACCACCTTCGCCCACGCTTTATACGAAATGGGGTAAACCGGCATTGTGCCAAGGTCATCAGAAGGTGAGTCAACCCGCTGACGGATAAGAACCCGTTTATCAAGTTCCCCGGGGTCTGGCAGCAGATAAGTTGCGCTGGTCTGCGCTTGCCGGATTTTCATCGTGGATAAAACCTGTGCGGCCCAACAAGCCAGGTGTAGGTTAATGGAAGTTCAACCATTTCTACCTCACTGACAGCTGAGCGGTTTTCATAAAAATGGGTGATAAGAAACAGAATCCCCAGACGAATATCTTTTGTTAACGTTATTCCATCAGGATCGGTCTCAGGGATCGTTATTTCCTGAGAATAAATTTTCCGGTTGAGGTATGTTTCAGTCCTGCTCTCAGCTGCTTCTCCAATAAGAGTCAGATATTCATCTTCCTCTGTATAATCAGGTTCAAGACGCAGTTGTTTCTTGATTTCATCTATTCCTACAAGCATTGGCATCACCCATAAAAAAACCCGCAATGCGGGTTATTTTTTCGCTTTCTTGCCTGGCTGCTCTGGCTGCTCTGGCTGCTCTGGCTGCTCTGGCTGCTCTGGCTGCTCTGGCTGCTCTGGCTGCTCTGGCTGCTCAATATTTTTTTGCCCCACGCCACTCTGGTCAAGAATGCCGAGTTGCAAAGCAATCTCTACAGCGCGAGGTGGAAGTTCCTGATGTTCTCCGGCAGAAATGGTTTCAACATGGCATCCGTCAGGGGACCATTTCAAAGTTTGTAATAATTTAACCATGATGATTACTCAACTAAGAAAGGGGCATACGCCCCTTTTAGGTTATGCGCCAGCACCAATCTGTAGGAGCTTGATAGCCTGAGAATCGGCCAGCATACCGCCGGTGCGTTTAGTGGTGTAGAAACCAACAAAAGGCTTATTGGTATACGGGTCACGAAGGATGCGGGTACCGATACGATCAACGAGCGTATAGCCACGGTTAAAGTTACCAAACGCAATAGCTTTAGCGTCAGCAGCAATATCAGGCATTTGCTCATTCTCGGCAACACCATATCCTACCAGAGAGGAAGGCTGCCCCAACTCAAGTCCTGGGCGCCAGAGATAGTTACCTTCCGAGTCCTTCAGGATACGAACCGCAAACAGGCTATTGTTGTTCATCATGAACTTAGCCCCATTACGGTGTACCTTACGCAGGGTATAAACAAGTTTGATGATCGCATCAGCCGTCACACCAGCCGCCGCACCTGACAGGATGTGCTGCAGTGTGCCAAATGCACGGGTTTTATCGTCATCCAGGGAAGAAGCATATGCCAGGAAACCTTTTGGTTTCTTTGTCCCATTGCCGTTGGTGAAGGCAATTTCTTCCTGTTCCGAAAACTCAACCGCCAGCTCGCTGTTGATCCAGTCCTCAACGTTGAAGAAGGCATCATCCAACATCGTCTGGGTTGCCTGGGGATTACCGTATATTTCACCCATGAATGGCTCAATCTGACCGAGTTTGGAGGCATCCGTAGCCGGACGAGCATCCGTTTCACCAACCCAGCCAGACGCAGTACCGCCAAGGTTAACCAGTTTTTTATAGTTTGCGCCGCCAACGGTGATGGTCGTCGCTTCCTGGCGCATCACCACTTCATCTTTCAGCAGATCCAGGATAGTGCGATCAAGTTCTTCCGGTACGGCATAACCACCGTCTTCATCGACGCCGACCTGTAGAGCTTTACGCTCCAGATCGCGAAGGCCATCATCTTTACCCTTACGCATAAAATCGAGAAATGCCGTTTTGTGTTCACTTGCGGCCTTGCTCTGAGGTCCACCAGCAGGACGTTTTACCTGCTTCAGTTCTTCTTCCAGAGCAGATTTAAGTTCGTCCAGTTCAGATAACTTACTGTTTAAGGTTTCAACCTCACCGGCAAGTTTGCCCTTTTCTTGCTCAACAGCCTCCAGCCGCTTATCGTTCTTTTCTTTGAACGCATCAAACTTAGCCTGTAGCTCCTGCGCAACCTGTTCTACATCTTTTTGTTCTACTGCCATGTTGTTTCTCTCCGGTTCAGAAATTCAGTGATTTAAGTGCATTCAGACCAGCAGTCACATCAGCATCGCGCTGACTGATTGCGCTATAGCCCCCGGCCATGAATGCTTTGGCCTGGGAGCGAGAGAGCCCAACATCGCGCAGGACTCGTTCGATACATTTCTGTGATGGTGTTTCACCACGTGCCAGCATGCTTTTCACATCACTGATGCGGGCCTCATCATTAGATGGGAACGTGACGGGGCTGACTTCCCAGAGGTCGATCTCTTTCAACAGAAATGCTTCTTTGGTTTTGTCGTATTCCCAGTCATTCAACCAATAGCCAATAGAAAGGCCGGTTATAGAACCGGCCTTCATGTGTCCGTGAGCGCGCTTCGCCAGCGGGTCATCATCAATGAGTAATCGCCCTTTAACGTAAAGGCCAACATCATCCTCTTTCATTTCGGTGTAGACACCGATCGGTTCAGCGGTCTGGTGTTGCCAGAGAAGTGCCGGCATCCGCCCCTTTTCTTTCCACGTCTGTAGCGATTTTGTGAAGGCACCAGGAACCACAATATCGCCGTAGCTGTCCTTCACGCCGAATACCGAACCGTAGCCCTCAAACTCGCCGGTTTCACTGACAGACTTCAGTTTCAGCGGGACATCAAGTCGCTGTTTTGTTGACGGTCGTTCAGACGGGTTCATCGTCATGTGGTGGATCCTCGGTTGATTTTTGTTTGCTGCCGTCGGACGGTTTAGTTGTCATGTTCATTGGCGTCAGATAGATGTCTCCGCCTGGCCGGGGGTTGCGATCCTCCAGTTCCAGACAGTCATTCGGTGAAAACATGCCCCAGTTGATGCCGGTGGCGTACGCATCGAATCGAGATTTCATATCACCGCGCAGTAGAGCGCCAGCGTTGAATTTTGCGAAAAACTGCCCACGCTTGGACTTCTTCACCAGTCCGACGTTGATTCGCTGTTCTATACGGGTCATGTAGGGAACCAGTGAATAATTGATAAACCCAATTCCCAGATTCTCGATGTTGTTGAATGTCGCGCGATCAGTGTTCTGCACCATGTGCATCGGTACCCGGTAGAGACGACAAATTTCCTCAAGCTGGAATTTTCTGGTTTCAAGGAACTGCGCGTCTTCGGCGGATAAGGCCATTTGTTTCCACTGCAACCCCATTTCAAGGATCATCGGTTTGTGAGCATTACCCAGTCCCTGATGTTTCTCTTCAAAATCGTTTTTCAGTCGTTCAAATGCCTGATCTGTAAGTTGCTGTTCTGTCTGCAATACACCTGATGTAACCGCGCCATTACTGAACAGGCGGGCACCGTGCTCTTCAGTAGCCAGTCCAAGAGCGACCGCCTGTCTGGCATATGCGATTGGATTCAGACCAACCAGCCCGTCAAATGTGAGGGTTCGAACGTGCCAGATTTCCTCCTGAGTAAGGATGTCGGATGTGCCATCCGGAAACGTAACCTGGTAA
>NZ_JBFWLF010000055.1:0-18011 GCF_050252275.1 Citrobacter sp.
CCCATGACGGCTATCATCAGCATCCCGCCCAGCAGGTTGCGCATCTTGGTGCGTGTTTTTTTCATGTTTATCCTTGCTGTATTCACCGTCGTTTCCTGTATTTGCTATCTCTGCGGGGTTGTTACTGGTAGGTCAAAGAGAACCAGGCTTGTGCATTCGCGACCCCACCGGTGACCTGACGTCCGGTAGAACGGTATTTCGCAACGAAATGCAGTGTGGTTGGCCCGGAGTAAAGCCGTGCCCAGCTCGTCGGTGGGCCGTTAAGTGGGAGTTGGCTACCCTCTTTATCAAATAACGCTATCCCGATACCGCTGGCGATCCCCGGACCTTCTCCTACGGAGAGAACGTCAGGGTTTTTACCATCCGCGACGCCATGAAATGCCACGCCGACGCGTTGACTTACGGCGGTACTGCACTCCTGAAGGTGAATATCGAAAGAAACCGGATTGATATCCTCCCCTGGCGCATGAAATCGATTGCTGCTGATCTGCCCCATTTGCACGGTCATCTGGCGATCGCCAGCTTCAACGCGGCAAGATTCGGCAATAATGACCCCCTGGAAACGCATGTTTCCGCCAGGTAACGTCACGTTCCACTTGTTGCCGGCCAGCGCGCAGGCGGGAAGTAAAAGCATCAGCAGACCTGATTTCATCCTTTGCATCGTTATCACCTCAGTCCCATTGCGGATAACAGGCCTTCCTGGCCCCTGGTGCATCCTTGCGTGATGAATTACTCGTATTGAACTTTGAAGGTGGCGTCTGCGTTAGCGGTACCGGCAGTTGCGGCGCCCGTGGCGTAGTAACGTGCCTGGAACGGGATGATATTCGTGCCATCGTTCAGGGTTGTTGCTGCGCTAAAGGTTGCGCCGTCCAGCGCCAGTGGGGTGCCTTTGTTGTCGAGGATCTGGACGCCAACGTTAGTGGCGCTACCGGCAGCAGAGCCCTGCAGTGCCAGTACGGTGTTGTTGGTGGTATCAACGGCCGTGCCAGAAAACGCGACAGAGGCTTTGGTTGACACGCTGGTATCACAATCATCAAGCTGAATGTTGAAACCGACCGCAGAACTGGTGCTGCCCGCAGTAGCCAGTTTTGCCGAACGAACCTGACCAAGCTGAACGGTTTGTTCGACTGAACCGGCGTCGACGGCGCAGGCTGCGTTAACGACTTCTCCTTTAAAATGCACTGTACCGCCGTTTACCGTGGTGGTATCGGCCAGAGCCGCCGCGGAGGTCAGGGACAGGGCTGACATAGCAACGATAGCCAGTGTTTTAATTTTCATGCTGTTTTCCTTTAAACAATGTCGATATCACGAACCGAAATGGCCAGTCGTTGTGCCTTCCAGGCATTCCATATTTCAGCCGAATGGGGCGACTGCCGGTTCTGCACAGTTTTTACCCAATGAATGAGTCAATTGGGGCCATTTTGACTCGTTGGTATAAACGGCTTTAAATGGCATATTATTTCTTGCTTATTGGTTTTTTATTTCTTTAGATTGTATTTTTTTGATATAAAAAACTACAAAATAGTTTTATGTAGATGACTGAAATGGTGCAGGAGTCAGGTGGAGAAATGTTGAAAGCGCGTAAACGGCGGTGGTAAATGTGAAAAAATGTTGGAGGTAATACTATTCTAATCAATGAGATAAAGAGTGTTTATCGATAATTCCTAACTTGTTAGTTGCAAAGCTTTACTAATTCTTTTTATGATATAAACAGTTTGGCCCCAATTGACCTGTTCAGGTAAAGCCTTTCCTTTTTATATCAATCCGTTAGCTTATTTCTTTTTCTCCTGCGAAATGACCTCTAACAGGCTGCTTCTCTCCCATAATCCGGCGAAACGTGCGGCGTTGCTGGCGGTATAACGGACGGTATGGCGAATATTTCGATGGCCAAGATAATCCTGAATCAGTCGCGTATCGGCCCCCCGTTCGGCAAGTTCATAACCGCAGGCGTGACGGAGCATATGGGGGTGAGTATGGGTAACGGTTCCAGCATCAACCCCCGCAGCCCGAATAATGCGATATGCCTGCTGGCGAGAAAGTGGTGTCCCCCGGCGGGAGATAAACACGGCGTCAGTGCGGCCTGCGCCTCTCCAGCCTGCGCGTTCCTGACTCCAGCGTTCAACGGCCTCACGCTCATCAAAACGCAGTGGATGAATGGTGGAAAACCCGTTTTTCAGTCGACGGACATTGATTCGTCCCTCGTTGAGATCGAGGTCGCGATAATGCAAATCGAGGAGTTCACTGATGCGCATGCCGTGACGGAACGCCAGCAAAATAAGACAATAATCTCGCTCTCCGGTTGCGCCATGTCGGGCAGCCTGCATCATGGCTTGTACTTCTTTGCCAGTAAGATAACGACGTCGATTCACAATGCATTACTCCTGAAATATGTTTCTGTTAATGAACACCTGTAGAAAACATCATGCGATTAAAAAATAATCCACGATGTTAAAGGCATATTATATTTGAGGGATTAATCACCGTTGGTGATTACATCACTTTTACATACGTAGCTATTATTACCACGTGATAAGTCTTATTTTTATTGATTTTATCAGGTGCGACAATAGCGGCTGTTGTAGACAAAGTCAGGTGTATAAATTTAAACGAAAAATAGTTACAGAGGTGAGAAGGTGGCGAAGGTTTGTTTGACGAAAAGGTCATGTTGAAAAAAGTATCCTGATTCATTACATGGATATAATAAAACTGTTTAATTCTGCTGCAAATAAGGATGGAAGTGAACAATAAGCATAATAAATATATGGTTAAATATTATTAATGCTTTGTTTATCGTGGTTTTAACACCATCCATGGTGTTGTATCTGTCACAGTGAAATAGCATTATGCTGTTTGAGTTTAGCGTCATCCCAGATACCGTAAAATCGACCAGCGTTACTGGCGGTGTACCAGACGGTATGGCGAATGTTACGGTGTCCCAGGTAATCCTGGATGAGACGGGTGTCGATCCCCATATTGGCTAATGCAAAACCGCATGAGTGACGAAGCATATGCGGATGAATTTCAAGCGGGAGCCCAGCGTGATCGCCCGAGGCTGAAATGATTTGATAAAACTGTTGGCGAGAAAGAGGGTTTCCTTTTCTTGATAAAAATAGCCACTCACTGTTGGCATGAGGATAGTCAGTTCGTATAGTCAGCCAGTTTTTTAACGCCTGAATTTCTTCTCTTAATAATGGATGTGTTGTCGAAAAACCTTTTTTCAGGCGGTGAATGTAAATACATCGAGATTTAATATCAATATCTGATATTTGCAGGCGACAGATTTCACTGGCACGAAATCCATGAATAAAACACAATAAGGTCAGACAGTAATTGCGGGCAGCGTGTGGTCCCGTGTTTGCTGCTTTGAGAAGTGACTCTATTTCATTTTGAGTCAGGAAATTCCTCTTCTTATTATCGGCGTTATTTTTCATTAGGTTCCCTTTTGATTGCAGGTGCGCAAGCGTTCTGCTGATTTCCATTAATCCAATGGTCTTATCCGGTTTTAACTCATGATTTATTTGTACTGCACGGTAGGCGCTAATCGTATGCAACGTTGCTTCGCTACAGAAGGACGTGAGCGGATAATGAAAATGGCTGTATGTTGTTTCGTCATAACGTCGTGACATTATCGACTGGGTGCCTCCTCTGGTCTTGTGTTTTTGCTTATCTTACTGAATCAATAAACGTTATTGCTGTTCTACGATCGAGCCCATTCCGGAATACCCCGAATGATGAGCAAAAGGCTTTGCTAAGGACGAAAAACGACATGGCAACCTCGCTAGCATTCACTGTAGAACTACAACAATGAGTAAACAATACTGCAAAAAACACGGTGAGAATAGCAATAATAAGTCATATAACCGCTTTAGAGGCGGGATCTGGTATTTAGCCGTGAGCAGATTGATTCCCGTTAACCCGCAGAAATTGCATTAGTACGGGTATATTTGGCGGATGAGGGCGTGTGGCTGAAATTAGCCTGTCTTTATGTGATGAAATGTTTTGCGACAAATAAAATGCGAGCGAGGGAATAATAACGCCTGAAACTACTCTTATTCATCTAAGGCGTTTATGCGTATCGTTCTGGTAATTACTGGAAATCGCCTGGTCAGTACTTTCATCTGGCCGATCTCACATAGTGTATTGAGCCCCTTTGCATTATGCTGTTTCGACATTGAGTGAATGAAGATTTACGGATTAAGTAATTCCCAAAGGAAATTATATGAAGTCTATCGGCATTTTTTGCGGTTCATCTGAAGGCCATTCTTCGGTTTATATGCAGGCCGCGCGCGAAGCCGGAACCTATCTGGCTCAGGCCGGGCTGGGCATTGTTTATGGCGGTGGCCGGGTCGGATTGATGGGGGCCGTGGCGGATTCCGCCCTGCAACACGGCGGGCACGTGACGGGGGTGATGCCCGTGTCTTTGGTTGAACGTGAAATTGCGCATACCGGGCTGACTGATTTGCAGGTCGTTGAGAACATGCACCAGCGTAAAGATCGCATGGCGGCATTGTCTTCTGCTTTCATCGCCTTACCCGGCGGGGCAGGCACGCTGGAAGAGATTTTTGAGCAATGGACATGGGGACAATTAGGCATCCACCACAAGCCCTGTGCGTTTTATAACATGAACAATTTTTATCAACCGTTGCAGGTCATGGTACAGAAAATGGCCGATGAAGGTTTTATGAAGCAGAGCTACGTGGATATGCTGTTTTTCTCCGATTCGTTGCCGGAAATTGTTGAGTATTTTTCGACATATACGCCGCCGACCTCCAAGTGGACCGTGATCCAGAAATAAGACGACTCATTGTGCTCCTGAAGAGCAGAGGATGACACCTGTCACTGACATGCCCCCGCCCAGGCTATGGCCTTCCGGGGGCATTTTTACGCTGGATTCATATCGATGGTTAAAAGGGCACCTTCCCCCCAGGAATATTCTTAATTTCACTTAGGCCAGATGCCCGTCGGGCAAAAAAAAGCCCAGAAAATGATCTCTTTTCTCTCTATATGTTGCCATTATGTTTATTTTAACCGTTGCCCCAGGGGATGTTGATACAGTTAATAAAAAAATGGCCGCGAATATTAATGTAGACTTTTATCTTACGGTGTTGCAGAAAATTCAGTGGTATTGCAATTGGTAACATAGAAAAATATTATTTTAATCACGGCTAACATGGCAGCGATGCAAGTCTTTATTAAAAGGTCATGTTTTGTCTTTGCCGCATTACCACAGCAAGTAAAGCCTCGTATTATCACGACGGGATTGTGAATATTATCAGCAGGAGCATGCGAAGGGAGAAACGCCAGAACAATTTTTGTATTGGCGAAAGTAAACATTAATAATACGTTTAAATGAGCGAAATAATGAAGAGTCAAATTCGTATAGCCGCGTTTCTGGTCAGCGCAATGGCGTCTGGTGTCGCGCTGTCAGCGGTTTCTGGGGTGCAGGGGACCGGTGGTACAGTGGAATTTTCCGGTGAGATTGTCGACAGTTCCTGTAATGTCACTACGGGGTCAAAACATCCCAGCGTGGATTTAGGTCGATGGGCAAAAACCTTTTTTACTGGTACAGGGGTGGAAACCACGAAAACGCCTTTTACCATCAGCGTAGATAATTGTCCGGCGTCGGTGAAAACGGTGGCCGTGTTATTTACGGGGGCGACAGATGCGAATAATCCCGCACTGCTGGCATTGAATTCCAGCTCCATCGCAACAGGTGTCGGTATCAAATTATATAACGCCGGTAGCGCGCCTACGCCAATTACGCTGAGCTCAGTGTCTGCCGCTGCGAATGTGGTATCAAATAAAGCCGACCTGAAATTTATGGCCGATTATGTTTCCACGACCACGAATGTGACGGCGGGCAGCGCTAACGGCACTGCTGACTTCCTGATGGTATACAACTGATCGACACTCTGAGCAGGCTTCCGGTCTGCTCAACGCTTTTTTCTTCTTTTCCTGATGGTCACACTTCATGAAACAGTTTATCGCCGCAATGACGGCATCGTTAATTCTGCTGAGCGCTACCGCGCAGGCAGGCATTGTCATGGGTGGAACCCGTGTTGTTTATCAGGAAGGGAAGCGCGAAGCCACCATGACGGTGACGAATGCCGATACGCAGACGCCGTATCTGGTGCAATCATGGGTGGAAAACGCGAACGCAGAGGATAAGCGGCCAGTGCCGTTCGTGGTCACGCCGCCGCTGTTTCGTCTTGAGCCAGAACAGCAAAACGTCCTGCGTATTACGTTTACGAGGGGCGCATTGCCTGCCGATCGGGAGTCCATGTTCTGGCTGAACATTAAAAGTATCGCCCCGACGCAAAAAGAGGACGCCAATAAACTGCAGATTAACGTGAAGTCTCGCTTCAAACTTTTTTATCGCCCGCAGGGGCTGAAAGGCGAGGCAAAAGACGCCTGGACGCAGTTGACCTTTACCGTGCAGGGAAACCAACTGGTGGCGAACAACCCGACGCCGTATCACATCTCCTTGTTCTCCCTGACCGTGGGCGGCAAAGCGCTTGCCGAGCCGGGGATGATCGCCCCGCTGAGCACGCGTCGCTGGACGATCAACGGCAGCGGCCCGGTGACATGGCGGGCAATCAATGATTTTGGCGGCGTGACCGACTCCGCGCAACAGTGATGTCAGGCAACCTTCCCGTGAAAAAGAGAACCGTCCTGTTATCGGCGGACAGCGCGACGCTGCTGCTGACGATCATCCCTGGCGTTTTACTGCTGTTTTGCGATCAGCGTCAGGCGTGGGCGGATGACTATTTTGATCCTGCCGCGCTGGAATTACGCGATCCGCAACAGAAACTGGCGGACCTTCGCTATTTTGCCAAAGCGGGCGGACAGCAGCCCGGAACGTACCCGGTCAGTGTCTGGCTCAACGAACAGGAGGTCACACAGCAGAATGTGACGTTTGTCGAGGAGAATGGACAACTGAAACCGCTGCTCACCCCTTCGCAACTGGCGGAATACGGGGTTAACGTCAGCGCGTTTACCACCTTCAGTCAGTTGCCTGATGGAGGCACTTTCACCGATATCGAACGCTACATTCCCGATGCCCGCAGCCAGTTTGATTTCTCCACTCAGCGTCTGAATCTGAGCATTCCGCAGGCGGCGATGAACGTGCAAAGCCACGGTTATGTCGATCCCGCGCGTTGGGATGACGGCATTCCGGCCGCCTTCGTCGATTACACTTTTTCCGGCTCGCAGACCCGGCAGTCAACGGATGACGGGCGTTCCAGTTATCTGAACCTGCGCAGTGGCGTTAACCTCGGCGCATGGCGCCTGCGTAACATCTCGTCGATGCAGTACGATAAAACCCGACGCTGGGACTCACAAAGTACTTACCTGCAGCGCGATATTGTTTCACTGAAAAGTCAGCTGCGAATGGGGGATACTTACACCCGTGGCGACGTCTTTGACAGCGTGCAATTTCGCGGTGTGCAGCTGATGTCTGATGACGAAATGCAACCGGACAGCATGAACGGCTTTGCTCCGATTGTGCGCGGCGTGGCGCACAGTAATGCGAAAGTAACCATCGCGCAGCACGGCTATGTGATTTATGAAACCTACGTGTCGCCGGGGGCATTTGCCATTCAGGATCTCTATCCCACCGCCCAGAGCGGCGACCTGGAGGTCACTGTTAAAGAGAGCGATGGTTCTGAGCGGCGCTGGACACAGCCGTTTGCTGCGGTGCCATTTATGCTGCGTGAAGGACGCGCCAGATTCAGCCTGAGCGCCGGGCGCTATCACTCGACCTCGCAACGCAGTCGTTCGCCGACGTTTATGCAGGGAACGCTTTTTTATGGTCTGCCCGCTGAGTTCACCTTCTATGGCGGTTCGCAGCTGGCTGAAGATTATCATGCCGTCGCGGCAGGGCTGGGGCGTGGTTTTGGCCTGCTGGGCGCGCTGGGGTTGGATACGACCTGGGCGGCGACCACGACGCCTTCGGGTAAGCGTTATACCGGTCATTCGCTGCGCGCGCAGTACCAGAAAAGCGTTGCGCAAACGGGGACCTCGTTCAGTCTGGCCAGCTATCGTTACTCTTCCAGCGGATATTACGATTTTAGCGAAGCCGCGATGCTGGAAAGCCGCTACGGTCAGACATGGAGCAAACGCAGTCGCGAAGAGATTTCCGTTAATCAGGCGCTGGGAGGGGTGGGTACGCTTTCGCTTTCAGCGTATTCGCAGGACTACTGGCATAACGCGGATCGCGATCAAACCCTGCACGCCGGATTTTACAGTACCTGGAAGCGTGTTGCCTGGAGCGTCGGATATTTCTACACCAAAACGACAGGACACAGCGCGCCGGATCGCTCATGGTCATTGAACGTTACGCTGCCGCTGGGCGGCGCGTGGTCAGACAGCACCGTAAGCTACAACACCTCTTCCGATAATCACGGCTACACCTCGCAACAGGTGGGGATATACGGTGCGCTGCCGCAGAATCAAAACCTCTACTATTCGGTACAGCAGGGGATTGCAAATCAGGGGCAGGGTAGCAACAGCAGCGCATCGCTGGACTATCACGGTGGATATGGGACGACGCAACTGGGGTATCGCCGCGATCGCGACAGCAGCCAGATGACCTGGGGGGCGTCTGGCGCTCTGGTGGTACATCCGCACGGCATCACGCTCGGACAGAACGTCGGTGACAGCTTCGCCATTGTTCGCGCGCCGGGCGCGGCCAACGTCGCGATTCAGAACGCAAACAATGTTCATACCGACTGGCGTGGTTATGCCGTGGTGCCCACGCTTACGCCCTATCACAAAAACGTGATCGCGCTGGATGCCCAAACGTTACCGGATGATGCGGATGTCGAGTTGCAGGGGGCGACGGTGATCCCTGGCGGCGGCGCAGTGGTGGAAGCACATTACCAGACGCATATCGGCAACCGCGTACTGTTCACGCTTCGCCGCAATCAGGATGTGGTGCCTTTTGGTGCCAGCGCCCGGCTGGTCGGTGATGGCGGTACCGCCAGCGCGATGGTGGCCGAACGCGGGCAGGTCTACCTGAGCGGGGTGCCGACGGCAGGCACTCTTGCGGTGAAATGGGACGACGCGGGCGTGAGCCGCCAGTGCGTACTGCATTTCCGGATAGCGGATGCACAGGACCGGAACCCGGTGAAAGAGGTGGCGGGACAATGTTTATGAATCATGAGGAACTGACGATGTCAGGGGTTTTTCGTCTTATTTGCGGGTTAATGCTGCTGGTAGCGAGCCTGTTTAGCCAGTACGTTCAGGCCGAAACCTGTCAGGGTAATACCGGACAAATGACCCTGAACTTTCAAAACATCAAATATCTGCCGACGCTGCGGGTCAATACTCAGATGAGCAGTATTATGCCGGTGAACGGTGGGGGGATTCGCTTTACCTGCGATCGGCAAGGGACGACATCGTCGTGGAAAAAAATCGTCTATCAGCAGATGAATACCCAGGGTGGGCAGATCATTGACGGACATGCGGTGTTCAATTCGGCCTTACCCGGGATCGGCTACTCACTCAGTTTCCAGTGCGACGGGGGGCCGATCCATTTCCTGGAATCAGTGGGCAGTCGGTCGGTTACGGTTTGCGACAGCACAGAGAGCCCGTCGATGCTGACGCAACGGGAAGTGGAGGTGAAAGCGTGGGTGACCTTCTATAAAACCGCTGATATTCAACTGGTAAGTAATAACCATGCTTTCGCCAACACGCTGGCAAATGTCGGGAACCTGTCGATGACGTACCCGAATGCGGGGGGAAATGGCGATCAGGTCAGCAGGCCGGTGATTCTCGATCTTGCGGCGATGAACGTGGACATCGGCAGTCGCGGTAGCTGTAGCGTCACCCGCGCCAGTATTTTTGTCGATCTGGGCAAAGCGAACCGGAGCGATTTCAAAGGTCCGGGTACCTCTGGCGGTTCGGCGGTGCCGTTTAGCATCCCCGTGTATTGCGCTACGCCCACGGATATCCGTATTGGCTTCTTCGCGACCCCGGCGACGACCGGGGCGACGGATACGCTGGATATTACGCACTTTCCCGGTGGTGCGGACGGCGTCGGGATCCGGATCCGCTATGGTGATAATGGCGGTAACGGGCCGGTAAAGGGAACATCGGTGACGCTGAATGAGCCCGTAAATCTGCCAGTGGTGCAGAAAGTTCCCGCTTCCAGCGCCGCAACGGCAGTGTCGGTCAATTTTATGGCACAGATGGTGCAGACAGGATCGACGGTCACCGCGGGACGGGCAAATGGCACTGCCACCTTTGTGCTGGAATATAACTAAGAAGCCATAAAAGCGATCGCTCTGAAAAGCGTGCGGTAAGGGGTGAAAAATATTTACGTAGTGAATATAAAAACGTAGTTTCTTTATGGCTACCCAGGCGCCCGACGTGGGCAAGAACGGCAAGGAAGCAGGAGAACGGATGAAATTTATCGCCACCATTACCGGACAACACATTGATTACGGTGATATTCGACCGGAGCATATTGTGATTGAAGATATTGCGGTCGCCCTTTCGCACCTCTGTCGCTTTGCCGGACATGTGCCTGAATTTTACAGTGTCGCCCAACACGGGGTTCTGTGCAGCCAGTTAACGCCACCTGAGTTCGCGCTTGAAGCGCTGCTGCACGATGCCGCTGAGGCCTATTGTCTGGATCTTCCCTCACCGTTAAAGCGCTTGCTTCCCGCGTACAAAGAGATTGAAGCACGGCTGGATAACGCCATTCGTCAGCGTTTCGATCTTCCTCTCACCCCGAGCAAGGTGATTAAACAGGTGGACCTGATGATGCTGGCAACCGAGCGGCGCGATCTCAATCTGGATCCCGGTAATGACTGGCCGATGCTGGCAGGGATCTCGCCCACGACGCGGTTGACCGTCACGCCACTGATGCCACGAGAGGCGCGCGCGCTTTTTTTATCCCGCTTTCAGGAACTGACAACCGGTTAAAGATGGTATGCCGTCACGGTTCGGCGCGTGCCGGTCAGTGAATCGAACACCTCGACATCTGACGCCAGAATCGGCATGCCTGACGCGCGGAGTCGCTGAATATCGGCGGCAATACGCTGGATCCCCAGCCAGAACAGTCCATCCAGGGCGTTAACCTGCAAACCACTCTCCAGTGCCAGGCGAAGCCGTTCCTCGGGATGCTTTGTCTGACTGGCAACCTGCTGATAGGGCGCCGTGGTAATGGTTTCCTCATCCATACGGCGGATACGCGACGACAGACGATAGCGAAAGGCATCGGGGACGCGACTGAGATCGGCATTGATGCTGTAAACCTGGCCACGGCGTTTATCATTAATCAGCACATTTTTCTGGGTGAGGGCAAATTCTTTCCGCAGCTTGTCGATCAGTTGCGGAGTACGGGTGAGGAGCAAACGGAAGGGCAGTTCAAAGCTGGTTACGTAATCGACATTAAGCAGCGCAATACGCAGTCGTTCTTCAACACCGGCATTCTCTTGTTGGCACTCCGCCAGAACCTCTTTCCATTGGCTGGCAATGCGCGGCGACTCGTTGATTTCAGTGAAATGATATTTTTCAATCAGGTAATCGATACGCCTGGTCATTTTTTTCCATCCCATCCGCCCGTTCGCTAATGGCACAACATAACATAGAGAAAGAGACAGAATACAGAGACAAACGAATAATTGTCTACTTAAGAGTGTTTAAGAAATTTAATTAAAATGCACATTATCAATAAGTTATAAATGTCACACCAGTTAAGACTATTTAATTGTATTATTCGTAAGCTTATCAATATAATTTTTTACATGTCTCGCTAAAGCTGGATATAGAAGAACGGAAACGACCTGTGAGTTAAATTATTAATACGGAAATAAAGCGATGGCGATATATATTATAAGTAATGATAACTATTTGCAGGAGGGTATTGTCTTATTGGCAAAAGAGGCCAACCTGGAAATCGTGAAAGAAACCATGCCTCATTTACCTGTTGAAAGACTCACATTCGACGATACCGTGATTTTGCATCTTAATTTGTTCAACAAATGTTGTGCTAAAGAAATCTCCAGACTCAACAAAAAATGTAAGTTGCTGGTTATACTGGACTCAGAGCGGAGTGCATTGGTCCTGGATGCCGATGTGATTGTCAGCGCACAGCAGTCTCTGCTATCGCTGATGATGATCATTACGCGTCTGGTCGGTATGGAAAAACGCCAGGCTATCAGGAATCATGTTCTCAATCGTGTTGAAAAAAGGATTATTTGTGAATCGCTGTTGGGTAAAGATATTAACCTGATTGCCGAATCATTGGCGCTACCGCCGAAACGGGTATACACCTATCGCAACCTTGCGTGTAAGAAATTAGGTGGGCACCGGGTTCACGATCTACTGCTGATCAAAGAGAATTTACTCGAAGAGAGTATGTTTCTTTAAAACGCGTCAGCCCTGTTGAGCACAGAGCTGACGGTTTTCTCCCGTTTATCGGGCGCAATAGAGCAGAGGGCGTTTCCCGATGGTGAACAGGAACCCGTGAACACCCTGATTGAGAATGGAGTAACTCACATCTTTATCGGGGTAAACGTAAAAATCAGGCAGAATATCGGCTAGCAGATCATCCGGCAACGTTTCGATAATTTCGAACTTGTTGATTCTGCTTGAGTGTAAGTGATACGAATCCTGATTGTCTGTCCAGTTATAGGCCACATCTCGTCTGATGCGCCCTTTCAGTTTGTTATCTTCAATATAGGTTCCGCTGACGGCTACGATGCCGTTCTGGTTTTTCAGCGAATACATGTAGTTCAGCGTGATATTTGCGCGGGCGTTTTTATGAAACACCACCAGCGACATCGAACATTCCTGTTTATCGTAATGTTTTGACATTAAAAAATTGTATAACGCGCTGATGAGCACACCCGCGAGTAAAAATATGGCACTCATCGTTATGACTGTTCTTTTACTCACTTCCTACTCCACGAAAAGAGAGTGTAATACAACCTGGAATGGCTGATTTCAGGTAGTTTTGGCGGCAGACAAGAACCGCTAAGCCTGGCGATGTTTGTGATAGCGGGAAGTACACCCAGGGGTACTTTTCGCAATCGAGTCCAGAACCCAGAATCAGCGCCTTAAAGTGTGCAAAGCTGTTTTTGTTATCGTGGCTGTCATCTTTGGTATAGAAACGACAGCCTTTGTCTTGCTCGACGAAGGTGTAATCAGCGAAGAATGGCTTCGTATCGCTAAAGTGCCAGAAATAGTTCATGCCGATAGCGCCAATAAAAAATGCCGCTACCATGGCGAGAATGCCAACGAAGAGCGGCAATCTGCTGCTCTTACTTACCGTCATCGCACGGGCAGGAGGGGCGATTTCTTCTGGCGTAAGCGCGGGATCCGCCTCAGTGCGGTACTCCACATCCAGTTCATCTTCACCCTGCAGAGAATCAGGGGCCACTTCAGCCTCCTGAACCGCAGCAACGCGAGTAATTTTAACGCTTTTGTCGATTTGGAAACCTTTGCGCGGGACTGTGGCGACGAGGATCCGGTCAGTCTCGCCAACGGCGCGTAAGCCTCGACGGACAATAGAAATATTCTGATAAAGGGTGTTGGCAGGCACCAGCATGCCTTCATCTTCCCATACCTTTTTAAAAAATTCCTGCTGAGTGACGACGTCCGGTGAAGCGTCAAGCAGCAAAAGCAGACAACGACTGGCAGGCGTTGTCAAAACCACGTTAATTTCAGGGTTAGTGACAGAAATTAACTTTTTACTGTCTGGTCTGAATTCAATATTATCGTTAATAATCCAGTACATATGGGTTCACGGTGTTCGAAAGTTATAAACAGTAGAGACTTAATTGTAGAAAATTCTGAACATACTATTACGTATAGTATAAATGAGTTCAGTAAGTCGTTTAATTTATGAAACTAATGTTTTTGTTCTGAAGTTTCACATAAGTGCATATAAAACAAAGCAATTTATTAACAAGGTCGGTGGATTCTGCCGCAATGAATAATCAGCTACTGTAATCATTTAAACATCCCAATGCCGCATTCCGGAGAAATTATGGCCTGATTATCAACAAAGTGGCGTTGAAATCTGTTTCAACGTCGTGATTTAAGATTCGGTATCAGACAGGTATACTTTTCTGTAACTCACTATTTTTAATGAGTATTCTTGAATAAAAACAGATTTTTTTAATGAGTCATTTGAAAGATTTATTATGCCGACCTGATGTTAAATAGTCAATTAGAGCGAATAACCTTAAATATCATTAAATGCATAATATAAAATCTTAAATGCCACTATAATTGGTTTTTTATGCTTAAACATAAGGAACAGATGAGTATTTACTCATCTAACATTAAAGTGGTGGCGGGTGATATTCACGCGCTATGCTTAAGGGATAAACAAAAAATGAGGCAATGTCATGGATAAGCAACTTGAGGATGCGGGTTATCGTGTCTATACCGGTGAGAAAATCGATGTCTACTTCAATACAGCAATTTGTCAGCACTCTGGGAATTGTGTACGCGGTAGCGCCAGACTTTTCAATCTGAAACGTAAGCCGTGGATTATGCCTGATGAAGTGGATGTCTCAACGGTGATCAACGTTATCGATACCTGCCCAAGCGGGGCGCTACAATATCGTCGTAAATAAGCGAGGGGAAAATGGAAATACTGGAAGGTCACAATAAATTCTATGTCAATAATGATCAGGGGAATCAGGTCGCTGAAATTGTTTTTGTTCCAACCGGTGAGCATTTAAGCATTATTGAGCATACCGATGTCGATGCCAGCCTGAAAGGTCAGGGGGTCGGAAAACAGCTGGTGGCGAAAGTCGTGGAGAAAATGCGCCGCGAAAAACGCAAAGTTATTCCTCTTTGCCCGTTTGCCAAACACGAGTTTGATAAAACTCGCGAGTATGACGATATTCGGGCCTGAAATATGCCGGGCAAGGCGCGTAAGCCGTCCGCTACGGGAGACGCGAGACGGCTTTATTGTAATGCCACAGGGTACCCTGGTCGTTAATGACGTCATAGCGGACCGATGAACATGGTGCTCCTTGTCCCTGTAGCGGGACCGATACCGTCGTCAGCGGCGCAATCATGATGCCGCTTGCACTGCCGGACTCACAGCTTATTCCGGCCAGCGTGATATGCCACGGGGTGGGGTTGGTTAACTGCAACTGATTTTGCGCCCCGGCGTATATCACGTGCAGCTTCTCCGCATCGCTTTCCTTAAGCGCACCGACGCCTTTCGGGCGAATGAACACCTTCATACGGATGCGTAACGGCAGAACCACTTTCTGCGCCACCTGGGCGTCGGTCTGCGTCATGGGCGGGATCTGATACACGTTCAGCCAGTAAAGCGCTTCGCGATCGCGCGGCAGTACCGAGGTGTCGGTCAGTTGCAGCGTAATGCTGCGCAGTTCGCCGGGCTGCATTTTAAATACCGGCGGTAGTACGATGACGGGCGTCGTCTCCTCATTGGGCTGGCTCGAGGGATTACCCGTATCGGTCCAGACCTGAACCAGGGCTGGCTGCTGCGGGGAATTGATCAGCGCCAGCGAAGCGCTTTTGTCACCAGCATTAAAAATTACCCGGGTCACTTCGCTATTCACCACCGCATGAGCGGAGAACGGCAGAACGTTCAACAGCAACGCGCTACTGAAAACTAACCACCACCTGAAGTTGTGCATAAACCGATCCTGCTGTTATGGCTTCGCCTGGAATGGCTTCCAGCGAGGCGGTGAATTCCCCGTTATACAATTCGGTCGAACCGCTTGTTGAAGTTTTACTGGTTAAATCGGCATAGCCGTACCATCCTCCTGCGTTGCCCGTGGCGGTTGACGTCAGATTTGGCAGCAGGTTGATAGCGCTACCGCCCAATTTTTCGCTGTAGATGCGAATGCCCACGCCGGACGCCACGCCGCTGACGCCATAGTGGTTATCGAGCAGCCAGGTCCAGGCTCCCGATCCGGTCTTAAGCCCTAACTGATTTGCCGCATTCGCCGCCGTCTGATTATTCACCAGAAAACCCATCGCCACGTTCGCTTTGCTGGTTGTCGAGACCGCGGTGCCGGAAATCGCGCCGGTTTCGCATTCGACGGTAATATTAAACGGGGTCTGCGCTGTGCCGCCGCCGCTCAGCTCACCGACGCTGATCGGCGGCAGACGAACAATAGCGGGATAGTCATCGATTCGACAGGCGGCGCCGCGCACAAAGTAACTCTGGCTGGTGAGCGTCCAGCCGCCAGGCCACTGCATGGCGCCCCAGCCGTCGTAGTTGGTTCTGCTGTCAGCACCGTCAAACAGCCCGGAGCTCATGCCGCCGCCGTGGAAGGCGATATAGCCAGCCGGCCCGGCGTAGGTATAACCATAGCGGTTTGAACCGTTCACCCCTTTTGATGCGTCATCAACCCGAAACAGCTCAACGAAAACATCGCTGAAGGCGCTGCCCGGGATGTAAATGTAGGTCCCGTCATTGAACATCTCGCTTTCAGGGATGAGGCGTGTTTGCCAGTAGCGCGAATAGTATTGCCCGGTTTTCAGGTTCGTCAGTCTGAGCGCCACGTTTTTGACGTAGGTGTAGTAAGCGCCTTCAATCCCGGCAACCGCTTCTCTGCCGCCCCAGGCATCATCGCCGTTGGTGGCGTAATACTCATACACCTTGCCGATTTCGGCGACGTCGCAGCGAAAATAGATCTGATTGGCGTTGACGCCCTGGGTGCGGCCATTAGGCACAAAGCTGGCCGTCGAACTGGCGAGCAGTGTGCCTTCCGTTTGAAATCCGGCGCCGCTGCTTAAGGTGATAACGCCAGGCAACCCCAGTTTGCCTTTGACTTCGCTATCGCCAACGCCTCCCCAGCTGGCGCCGATGTAACCGGCATCTTTCGCTGTCTGAGACAGATCGTTGGCAGAGGTTACCCTTTTACAGGCAGACCATGCCGGCTGTGCCAGTACGACGCCAACTAACAGCAGCGGGAAAAAAGAAGATAATTTCATAAGCCATCACTCCTGGCGGCAAGGTAGCGTAAGTTGGTACAGCGGCGCGTCGCGCGTCGTTGGCAATTGATACCAGACCTGGCACTGCTGGGCGGCGGTTTTACCCCACTTAACGAACAGCACGCCGGACTGAGCGGCGAGTCGGGCGTAGATTTGCCCGCCCTGGCCCATGATGCCCACGGCTTCGCCATTGCTGTCCGTGACGTCCGCGCCCATCGGTGGCTGGCTGCCATCAGGCAGAGTGGTGTTAATCAACGTTGCTTTCCCGTGAGTGGTCTTGAACGTTACGCGAGAAATTGCGCCCGCATAGGGGACCAGCCGCTTGCTGCCGCCCTGAAGTTCGACGTCATCGGCCATATTCTGGCTGTCGAGACTAATGGTGTTATAGCGGTAGGGCGTTAATGACGGGAGGATCGCGTAGCCGAAACGGTCCACCGTCGCGCCCTGCCCATTACGAATCTCGGCTCCGCGTGCACCGGGAGCCTCCACCAGTGCGAAGGTGTCGCTGGTATACGGACCGGCGGTAATCCCACCGCGATGGGCTACCAGTGTACCGGACATCCCCAGTCCATACTGCTGATAACTGTCGCCCCGGGAGGCATAAGCGCGGAAGGCGCCGACGGAGGTGCGATGTTCAATATTTCCGCCCCAGGTCGAGCTGTCGCCACTGTCGTTGTTGTGCTCAATGCCGCTGTAGAGCGCCCACGAGGTAGAACTCTTTTCACCCGTCGTCCCGCTCATCCCAACCGTGGCCGTCCGGCTGTCGCGACTGCGGTTCATGTCGAGGTTGATTTGCGAGCGGCTGGAACCAAAGTCGAATGGAATCGAAATCCCCAGCGATACGGTGTTTTCCGTGTATTTTCGCTGGTTTTCGTTATCAAAATCGCGATCGTTGACGCTGTTGAAGTAGCGGCTGGAGTAGGTACTCCGCTGGCGTGCGGCGCTGATATTGAAGCTGATGTCACGCCAGCTATTACTGTAACCGAGCTGCAACTGGGTGATGCGTGAGGCGTTGTTATAGTAATCCGAGGTGCTGCCGGTAAAGCTCAGCATGCCCCAGTCACCCATCG
>NZ_JBFWLF010000056.1:0-17976 GCF_050252275.1 Citrobacter sp.
GATGGCAGGGATTAAAGAAGTGCCGTTGCGCCGATATGCGCTGCCCTGCGCAGCTGCCTTCGTGCTGGCTATCGCCGCATGGCTGTTTAACGTCTCATTTCTGCTGTCGTTGGTCTCTATTGTGCTGATCATGAAGCTGTTTTATCAGTATGAGCAGCGCTTCGGTATGCGTGAATCCAGTCTGCTTAACGTGCTCGGTTCGAATACTATCGCGATTTATACCACGCATCGCATTCTGGTCGAGGCGTTCAGCCTGCTGCTGATCCCACAAATCAATGCCGCCGTCTGGTCCCCCGAACTGGAACTGGCCCTGTTGTTGGTCTATCCGTTTGCCAGTCTGTTGGTGTGCACGCTGTTGGGTCTTGCCATGCGTAAAGTGTCGCAGGACCTGTTCGGCGATATCCTCTTCTCTCCCCCTTCTCGCCCGCAAACCGTTAGCTATTCCCGCTAAACTTTTCGCCCTCCGGTGAGGGCGATTCAATTTGCTAATGAGGAGCGATCACGGATAATAAAGGGCATTGCTTATCAGACGACTACCTAAAAGAGATTCTGACAACCGAATGCCTGAACAACAACGTTACACGCTGCCCGTGAAAGCGGGCGATCAGCGCCTGTTAGGTGAACTGACCGGGGCTGCCTGCGCCACGCTGGTGGCGGAAATTGCCGAACGTCATGATGGTCCCGTCGTGCTCGTGGCGCCCGATATGCAAAACGCGCTGCGCCTGCATGATGAAATCCGTCAGTTTACCGATCAGATGGTCATGAGCCTCGCGGACTGGGAAACACTGCCCTACGACAGTTTCTCCCCGCATCAGGAAATTATCTCCTCACGTCTCTCCACGCTGTATCAGTTACCGTCGATGCAGCGAGGCGTGCTGATCGTCCCGGTCAATACCCTGATGCAGCGCGTCTGCCCGCACAGCTATCTGCACGGTCATGCGCTGGTGATGAAAAAAGGCCAGCGTTTATCGCGCGATGCCCTGCGTTTACAGCTCGACAGCGCTGGTTACCGGCATGTTGATCAGGTCATGGAACATGGCGAATACGCTACCCGCGGCGCGCTGCTGGATCTGTACCCCATGGGTAGCGAACAGCCCTATCGTCTGGATTTCTTCGACGATGAAATTGACAGTCTGCGCCTGTTTGACGCGGACACCCAGCGCACGCTGGAAGAAGTCGACGCCATCAATCTGCTACCCGCCCACGAGTTCCCAACCGACAAAACGGCTATCGAACTGTTTCGCAGCCAGTGGCGCGATACCTTCGAGGTGAAGCGCGACGCAGAGCATATTTATCAACAGGTCAGCAAAGGCACTTTGCCGGCGGGGATCGAATACTGGCAGCCGCTGTTTTTCAGCGAGCCGCTGCCGCCGCTGTTTAGCTATTTCCCGGCCAATACGCTGGTGGTCAATACTGGCGATTTAGAAAACAGCGCCGAGCGTTTCCAGGCCGATACGCTGGCGCGTTTCGAAAACCGTGGCGTGGATCCGATGCGTCCGCTGCTGCCACCGGAGTCCCTCTGGTTGCGTGTCGATGAGCTCTTTTCTGAACTCAAACGCTGGCCGCGCGTGCAGCTCAAAACCGACCACCTTCCCGCCAAGGCGGCAAATACCAACTTAGGCTTCCAGTCGCTGCCGGATCTCGCGGTTCAGGCGCAGCAAAAATCACCGCTGGATGCGCTGCGCAAATTCCTCGAGTCCTTCAACGGGCCGGTGATTTTCTCAGTTGAGAGTGAAGGCCGCCGCGAATCTCTGGGTGAACTGCTCGCCAGAATCAAAGTCGCGCCGAAGCGCATTATGCGTCTGGATGACGCGACGGAGGCAGGACGCTACCTGATGATTGGCGCCGCCGAGCATGGGTTTATCGATACGACGCGCAATCTGGCACTCATTTGTGAAAGCGACCTGCTGGGCGAACGCGTGGCGCGCCGTCGTCAGGATTCGCGCCGCACGATTAACCCGGATACGCTGATCCGCAACCTGGCAGAGTTGCATCCGGGTCAGCCCGTGGTGCATCTGGAGCATGGCGTTGGACGCTATGCTGGGATGACCACGCTGGAAGCGGGCGGGATCAAAGGTGAATATCTGATGCTCACCTACGCTAATGACGCCAAACTGTACGTCCCGGTCTCCTCTTTGCATCTGATCAGCCGTTACGCCGGAGGCGCGGAAGAGAACGCGCCGCTGCATAAACTCGGCGGCGACGCCTGGTCACGCGCGCGACAAAAAGCGGCAGAGAAAGTGCGCGACGTGGCAGCCGAGCTGCTGGACATCTACGCTCAACGCGCGGCAAAAGAGGGTTTCGCCTTCAAACACGATCGCGAGCAGTATCAACTGTTCTGCGACGGTTTCCCCTTTGAAACCACTCCCGACCAGGCGCAGGCGATTAACGCTGTACTTAGCGATATGTGTCAGCCGCTGGCGATGGACCGCCTGGTGTGTGGTGACGTTGGATTTGGTAAAACCGAAGTGGCGATGCGCGCCGCGTTTCTCGCGGTCGAAAACCACAAGCAGGTGGCGGTGCTGGTGCCGACCACTCTGCTCGCCCAGCAACACTTTGATAATTTCCGCGACCGTTTTGCCAACTGGCCGGTGCGCATCGAAATGCTTTCCCGCTTCCGTAGCGCCAAAGAACAGGCGCAGATCCTGGAACAGGTTGCCGAAGGGAAAATTGATATTCTGATCGGTACGCATAAACTGCTGCAAAGCGATGTGAAACTGAAAGATCTGGGGCTACTGATCGTCGATGAAGAGCACCGCTTCGGCGTGCGCCATAAAGAGCGCATCAAAGCGATGCGCGCCGATGTGGACATTCTGACGCTGACCGCCACGCCAATCCCGCGTACGCTGAACATGGCCATGAGCGGCATGCGCGATCTGTCGATTATCGCCACGCCGCCAGCGCGGCGTCTGGCGGTGAAAACGTTTGTTCGCGAGTACGATGCGCTGGTGGTCCGTGAGGCAATTCTGCGTGAAGTGCTGCGCGGCGGGCAGGTCTACTATCTTTATAATGATGTCGAGAACATCCAGAAAGCCGCCGACAGGCTGGCGGAGCTGGTGCCGGAGGCGCGAATTGCCATTGGTCATGGGCAGATGCGCGAACGCGAACTGGAACGCGTGATGAACGACTTCCACCATCAGCGTTTTAACGTGCTGGTCTGTACCACCATTATCGAAACCGGGATTGATATCCCGACCGCCAACACGATTATTATCGAGCGTGCGGATCACTTCGGTCTGGCACAGTTACACCAGTTGCGCGGCCGCGTAGGACGTTCACACCATCAGGCGTATGCCTGGCTGCTGACGCCGCATCCCAAAGCGATGACCACCGACGCGCAAAAACGCCTGGAAGCGATTGCCTCGCTGGAAGACCTGGGGGCGGGCTTTGCGCTGGCGACTCACGATCTGGAGATCCGCGGCGCAGGTGAACTGCTCGGGGAAGAACAGAGCGGTTCGATGGAAACCATCGGCTTTTCGCTGTATATGGAGCTGCTGGAAAACGCCGTCGATGCCCTGAAGGCCGGACGCGAGCCATCGCTGGAAGATCTCACCAGCCAGCAAACTGAAGTCGAACTGCGTATGCCGTCGCTGCTGCCGGACGATTACATCCCGGACGTGAATACCCGCCTGTCGTTCTACAAGCGTATCGCCAGCGCGAAGAGCGAGAATGAACTGGAAGAGATCAAAGTGGAGCTGATCGACCGCTTCGGTCTGCTGCCCGATCCGGCGCGTACCCTGCTGGATATCGCCCGCTTGCGTCAACAGGCGCAGAAGCTGGGTATCCGCAAACTGGAAGGCAATGAGAAAGGCGGCACTATCGAATTCGCCGAGAAGAACCATGTTAACCCAGGCTGGCTGATTGGACTGCTACAAAAACAGCCGCAGCACTTCCGTCTTGACGGGCCGACACGACTGAAGTTCATCCAGGATCTGACCGAGCGGAAAACGCGGATGGACTGGGTGCGCCAGTTTATGCAGCAACTGGAAGAAAACGCCGTAGCGTGATTGAGTGGTGCCGGATGGCGGTTGCGCCTTATCCGGCCTACACATCGATTCCAGGCCGTAGGCCTGATAAGCGCCGCGCTATCAGGCAAGGTTCCGCGATCTTTACAACTCTTTGCACTTCCCTTGCATTTAAAGACACGCCGCCCCGCCATAATTATTATTGGACTCTTCTGGCATAATAACCCTTTGATTTGTGATGATAATGAACAAGATGCGACTTTCCCGCTGGCTGGCCTTTTTTGCGCTCGCCGCCAGCATAGTGCTTGCGCTTCCCGCACAGGCGAATACCTGGCCTCTTCCTCCGCCTGGCAGCAAACTGGTCGGGGAAAATAAGTACCACGTTGTTGAAAATAACGGAGGTTCGCTGGAAGCCATCGCGAAAAAATATAACGTCGGTTTTCTCGCGCTGTTGCAGGCTAATCCCGGCGTGGATCCCTACGTTCCCCGCGCGGGCAGCGTGCTGACCATCCCCTTGCAGACGCTGCTACCGGATGCTCCGCGTGAAGGCATTGTTATCAACCTGGCTGAACTGCGTCTCTACTACTACCATCCGAGGAAAAATTCGGTCACCGTCTACCCTATCGGCATTGGCCAGTTGGGCGGTGATACCCTGACCCCGACGATGGTCACAACCGTCTCCGACAAGCGCGCCAACCCAACCTGGACGCCGACGGCGAATATCCGTGCCCGCTATAAAGCGCAAGGAATTATCCTTCCGGCGGTGGTGCCTGCCGGACCGGATAACCCGATGGGACACCATGCTATTCGCTTAGCGGCGTATGGTGGCGTCTATCTGCTGCATGGCACCAACGCTGATTTCGGTATCGGCATGCGCGTCAGTTCTGGCTGTATCCGCCTGCGTGATGGCGATATTGAGACCCTGTTCAGACAGGTTACACCGGGCACCAAAGTGAATATCATCAATACCCCGATCAAAGCCTCGGTTGAGCCGGACGGGACGCGGCTGGTCGAAGTCCACCAGCCTCTGTCGAAAAATATAGATGATGACCCGCAGGTTCTGCCTATTGTCTTAAACAGCACTCTGCAATCGTTTAAAGATTCCGCGCAGACGGACGCGGCGGTGATGCAGCATGTGATGGACGTTCGTTCCGGGATGCCGGTCGATGTCCGACGCCATCGCGAGGTGGATCAGCAGTCGATGTAACGATTCCGGACATGAAAAAGCCCCGCTGAAATACATTCAGCGGGGCTTTTTTTATCACGTTATTTTGCAGCAGCAGGCATCAATGAGGGTTAATGCTTATTTATAAATTACCGCGGTACCGTGCAGGTTGTTTGGACCCGTCACAGAAGTAATGCGGAATGATTTCGCCCCCATGGCATCCGCTTTCTGCGCCAGTTCGTCCTGCAATGAACTCAGGTTAGTCCCTGCATTTGCAGAGATGGTACCGACTTTTTGCTGACCGGCAGGCGTGGACTGAACTTCTACAGCCGCGAAGCTTGCAAATGACAGTGAACTCAGAACAGCAGCAGCGATGAGGGTTTTTACGTTTTTCATAATAGTGACCTTTTGCAGATGATTGGGCGTCGTAAGCATTTACTTAACGATCGATAGATAAATGATAGATGTGATCCAGGTCACAAGTCAACCCATTTTTTATAACGATCGTTATATAAAAACAAAAGCACTTATCTTTCATACAACTAAGCTGAAAAACTTTTTCTCACGAATGCGCTGGAGCCTGTGCGGGTTTATTTTTATAATGGTTGCTCACTAAGCCCATTAAGGTACAACGGCATCATGACAACTGAATCGACAGGTTGCGTTAAAAAAAGCCGTGGCCGACCAAAAGTGTTCGACAGGGAAGCCGCGCTTGATAAGGCCATGACACTCTTCTGGCAGCACGGTTATGAAGCAACATCGCTTTCTGACCTTGTTGAAGCGACGGGTGCGAAAGCGCCAACGCTGTATGCGGAATTCACCAATAAAGAGGGTCTGTTCCGCGCGGTGCTGGACAGATACATCGCCCGCTTCGCGGCAAAACATGAAGCGCAGTTATTCTGCGAAGAGAAAAGCGTTGAAGCGGCACTGGAGGATTACTTCACCGCAGTGGCAACCTGTTTCACCAGCAAAGACACCCCCGCTGGCTGCTTTATGATTAATACCTCCGCGACGCTTGCCGCCGCGTCACGCGATATTGCACATACGGTGAAATCACGTCACGCCATGCAGGAACAAACCCTGACGCAATTTCTTCGTCAACGGCAGGAACGCGGCGAGATCCCGGCGCACTGCGATGTGCAACATCTTGCCGAGTATCTGAGCTGCATTTTGCAGGGGATGTCCATCAGCGCCCGGGAAGGCGCCAGTTTCGACAAGCTACAGCAAATCACCCACACTACCCTACGCCTGTGGCCTGAACTGCTGAAGACCTGATCGCTTTGTTGACCGGGGAACGTCATTTCCCGGTCCTTCTTCACCATGATTACCGCATAATAACTAATGTTATCACTTAGTTAGGTTCACTTTTTTGTAAAAAAAACATTGATAATAACAATTATTATCAGCAATATTCGCATTTGATTTTGTATATGTTTCACAATGTAACAGCCGGCTACGACCGGTGAAAACCTTCACCTGCACAGATATTTTCAGAAAGGAATGCGAATGAATAAGCGTCTTTGGGTTCTCAACCCTGTCCTGTTAGCCCTGACTCTGCCCGCTGCGGCGGCGCAAACAGAAGAAGAAAACCTCATCGTCAGCGCTAACCGTAGCCAGAAAACTGTCGCCGAGATGGCACAGACCACCTGGGTCATTGAAGGCCAGGAGATTGAGCAACAGGTTCAGGGCGGCAAAGAGTTCAAAGACGTGCTGGCGCAACTGATTCCGGGCATCGATGTCAGCAGCCAGGGACGTACCAACTACGGAATGAACATGCGTGGTCGTGCGATTGTCGTGCTGATCGACGGCGTACGCCTGAATTCTTCACGTACCGACAGTCGTCAGCTGGATTCTATCGATCCCTTTAACATCGCCCACATTGAGGTCATTTCAGGCGCAACCTCGCTATATGGCGGCGGCAGTACCGGCGGCTTAATCAACGTTGTGACCAAAAAAGGCCAGCCGGACCGCCAGGTTGACCTTGAACTGGGCAGCAAATCGGGTTTTAACAACAGCAACGATCACGACGAGCGCGTTGCCGCCGCGGTCAGCGGTGGAACGGATCGCGCGTCTGGTCGACTGTCCGTAGCCTATCAGCGCTTTGGCGGTTGGTATGACGGTAACGGTGATGCCCTGATGCTCGACAACACGCAAACCGGCCTGCAGCACTCCGATCGTCTGGACGTAATGGGGACCGGCACCCTCGATATCGATGACAACCGCCAGATACAGTTGGTCACCCAGTACTACAAGAGTCAGGGCGATGAAGATTACGGGTTATACCTGGGCGAAAACATGTCCGCCGTTACCGGTAGCGGCACCGCCAGCACACGCAGCGGACTGAGTTCAGACCGTATTCCGGGGACGGAGCGCCATCTGATCAGCCTGCAATACTCTGACGCGGACTTCTTCGGCCAGAATCTGGTCAGCCAAATCTATTACCGCGACGAGTCGCTAAAGTTCTACCCCTTCCCGACGCTCAGCAAAGGTCAGGTGACCAGCTTCTCGGCGTCGCAGCAGGATACCGACCAGTTCGGCGCCAAAATCACTCTCAACAGTCAGTTGATGGACAACTGGGAGCTGACGTGGGGCGTCGATGCGGATCATGAAACCTTCGACTCCAACCAGAAGTTCTTCGATCTGGCCTGGTCTGTGCCGTCAGGCGGGATGGACAATCGCACGGCCTACACGACCGGACGTTATCCCGGTTACAGCATCACCAACTTCGCTCCGTTCCTGCAAAGCAGTTACGACATTAACGACATCTTCACTCTGAGCGGTGGCGTGCGCTATCAATGGACAGAAAACCGGGTTGATGATTTCGTGGGTTACGCGCAACAACAGGGGATTGCCAACGGTTTAGCAAGTTCAGCCGATGCTATCCCTGGCGGCAAAACCGATTACGACAATTTCTTGTTCAATGCCGGGCTGTTGGCGCATCTCACCGAACGCCAGCAGACATGGTTTAACTTCTCCCAGGGCGTTGAGCTACCGGATCCCGGGAAATACTACGGCAACGGCACTTACCAGTTGGTGGGCGATCATTATCAGCTCCAGCGCAGCGTGAACGTGGCGGATTCGCGTCTTGAAGGGATCAAGGTCAATTCGTATGAGCTGGGCTGGCGTTATACCGGCGATAATCTGCGTACCCAACTGGCGGCGTACTATTCGACGTCCGATAAGTCGATTGTGATTAACCGCAGCGATATGACGATCCGCGTGGAACCTGACGATCGCCGGATTTACGGCGTGGAAGGCGCGGCGGATTACTTCATCCCTGACAGTGACTGGAGTCTCGGTGCGAACTTTAACGTCCTGAAATCTGAAGTGAAAAAGAACGGAAAATGGGAAAAATGGGACGTAACGCTCGCGTCGCCGTCCAAAGCCACCGCCTGGGTCGGCTGGGCGCCCGAGCCGTGGTCGCTGCGGGTTCAGACCCAACAGTCGTTTGATCTCACCGATGCCAGCGGCAACAAGCTGGATGGCTATAACACCGTGGACTTTATTGGCAGCTATCAACTCCCGCTGGGCAAACTGACCTTCAGCATTGAAAACCTGCTGGATGAAGATTACACCACCCTGTGGGGACAGCGCGCGCCATTGCTGTACAGCCCAACCTATGGCAGTCCATCGCTGTACGAATATAAGGGCCGGGGTCGTACCTTTGGTCTGAACTACGCCTTAACTTTCTGATAAAAAAAAGCCCCTCAGCCTGAGCGAATGAGGGGCTAACTTACAGAGTACCGCTTTTTTACGCGTTGTTATTCAGAATCAGCTGGCCGTTATTATCCAGCGGGATCTGTGTGCCGGGATCTTTATCCATGCGAATCTTGCCCTGCTGGTCGCCAATCTTATAGGTGACATCGTAACCGAGCATTTTTTCCGACTTGTCATAGACGGTTTTGCAGCGCTGCTGCGTGGACGTATAGGTGTCGTTTTCCTGCATCGAGCCCTGGATCTGGTTACCGGCGTAACCGCCCCCCAACGCCCCGACCACCGTTGCCACATCCTTACCTCGTCCGCCGCCGAACTGATGACCAATCACGCCACCGGCAACCGCCCCCAGCACTGAACCGGTAATGCGGTTCTCATCCTGGACAGGCTTGCGATGCGTCACCGTCACGTTGCGACACTCCTGCCGCGGCGTCTTAATCGTCTCTTTGATAGGTGTTGCAGAAACCACCTGAGCATACTGTGGGCCACGATCAAACACGTTAAGACTGGCAACCGCCGCCACACCCAGCGCAGCAGCTACGCCAATCCCTATACCCGCCAACATCGATTTATTCACGGGAGATCCTCCTTCTTTGCTATTGGTTACAATTTTGCAACCAATGCAATAAGAAGCCCATCAGACTGCGGATGAAAATATCGTTGGTCGTCGTTAAAACAGGATGATTCAGAGAACTCTGAAGGAAGAGGCAGAACGGAGAAGGCACTCAGCACCGCCAACGGGCGATGCTGAGTCAGGCGGGATTAATGCAGTTTCAGACGCGGGCGGATCACACGGTTAATGCTGCCCACCAGCATCATCAGACCGGTTTTAAAATAGCCGTGCAGTGCGATCTGGTGCATACGGTACAGTGAGATGTAGACGAAACGAGCAATACGCCCTTCCACCATCATCGACCCTTTGGTCAGATTGCCCATCAGACTGCCGACGGTCGAGAAGTTGGAGAGCGACACCAGCGAGCCGTGGTCTTTGTACTGATACGCTTTCAGCGACTTACCGTTCATCTGTGCCAGAATATTGTTCATCGCACAGGTCGCCATCTGATGCGCAGCCTGAGCACGTGGCGGCACAAAGCCCCCTTCCGGACGCGCACAGGAAGCACAGTCGCCAATCGCGTAAACATCAGGATCGCGGGTGGTTTGCAGCGTCGGTTCGACCACCAGTTGGTTAATCCGGTTGGTCTCCAGACCGCCAATCTCTTTCATAAAGTCCGGCGCTTTGATGCCCGCCGCCCAGACCATCAGATCGGCCTCAATATATTCACCGTCTTTAGTGTGCAGGCCGCCCGCATCCGCGCTGGTCACCATCGTCTGGGTCAGTACGCGAACGCCGAGTTTCGTTAATTCGTTATGCGCCGCCGAAGAAATACGCGGTGGCAGTGCAGGCAGAATACGTTCACCGGCTTCCACCAGCGTCACGTTCAGCGCATCGTTGGTCAGTCCTTTGTAGCCGTAGCTGTGCAGCTGTTTCACTGCGTTATGCAGTTCCGCCGACAGTTCTACGCCCGTCGCGCCGGCACCGACAATCGCAATATTCACCTTACCGTTCGCGCCCAGATTGGCGGAATACTTCAGGAACAGGTTCAGCATTTCCTGGTGGAAACGACGCGCCTGATGCGGGTTATCAAGGAAGATACAGTGTTCTTTCACGCCCGGCGTGTTGAAGTCGTTGGAGGTGCTACCCAGCGCCATCACCAGCGTGTCATAGGCAATTTTGCGTTCAGGCACCAGCAGCTCACCTTTCTCATCGCGCAGTTCTGCGATAGTGATGGTTTTCGCTTCGCGATCGATGTTCATCACCGAGCCCAACTGGAACTGGAAGCCATGGTTACGGGCATGCGCCAGATAGCTCAGCGCGTCCACGCCTTCATCCAGCGAACCGGTCGCCACTTCGTGCAGCAAGGGTTTCCACAGGTGGCTGTGGTTTCTGTCAACCAGCGTAATTTTCGCTTTTTTCTTGCGACCCAGCTTGTGTCCCAACTGCGTCGCCATTTCCAGCCCGCCAGCTCCCCCGCCGACAATCACGATCTTTTTCAATGGTGTAGTCAACGTGACCCCCTTAAAATGATTAACCAATTGTTAATTAAACGTTATAAACATAGCCTTTAATTAACAACAAGTTACGACAATGAAAATGTCCTTCGAGAGTGAGAATAACACATGCGGTGCATTGGTCATACCAAAATTGATGTGTATCAAGTTTTGCTGCTGAAAAGATAGACAACGCCAGAAAAACAGGCAAAAAAAACCAGCCCGAAGGCTGGCTTGATTCGACAATTCTGACAGACAAGGGGTCAACCCAGGGTCTTAAACGCTTTGATGCGCTGCAAGTGCGGCGAAATATTCTTAAACTTATGTGTCTGCTCTTCGTCCCACACGATCTCATAGAAATGGTGGAGCTCTTCTGACGACCGTTGGCTGTTCAGGGCTTCGTCATGACGCGAGAGAATAACCAGGCAACGATCGCGATTCTTCTCACGGAAGTTGGTCACGCACTTAGTGGCGATATCGGCATACTCTTCCGGACGATCGATCTTGCCTTCCATGTTCTCATACGGAAACAGGTTCGGATTAAACACCACCTGGCGAACATCGCAGAGAAAACCAATGCGTTCTGCCCAGTAGCCGCCGAGGCCAACGCCGCAAATCAACGGTCGCTCATCAACATTAAGCTGCAACATTTTGTCCACTTCTTTCAGCAGATGCTGCATGTCATGTTTCGGATGACGCGTGCTGTAGCTTATCAGTCTGACGTCCGGGTCGATAAACTGCAGCTGCAAGACTTTTTCGTGGTTTCCCGGACTGTTAGAGTCGAAACCGTGTAAATAGATAATCATCGCATCCTCACCAAACGTGCGTTAATGACCTGCTTTCTCTTCCTGCCAGCGTTCATGTAACTGGTTGAGCTGCGCGCTGACGGTTTTCCAGCGCGCCGAGTCCATCAGTTCCTGACGCGAAAATGAACCTTTATGATACAAACGTGTAACACGCTCTGCATTGATCGGCGACAGATTATCTAACACACTGACCGCCCCTTTACGATTATTGCAGACCAGAATCATATCACAACCCGCATCCAGCGATGCCTGCCCACGCTCAGCATAGCTGCCCATGATCGCGGCCCCTTCCATCGACAGATCATCAGAGAAAATGACGCCGTCAAAACCTAACTCCTGACGCAGAACTGTTTTCAGCCAGTGCGGAGAGCCGCTCGCCGGACGCGGATCAACGTCGCTGTAAATGACGTGCGCCGGCATGATAGCGTCCAGCTTGTTTTCGGTAATCAGCGTGCGGAACACGGACATATCTTTCGCCCGAATTTCCGCTTCCGGACGCGGATCGGTCGGCGTCTCTTTATGCGAATCGGCGGTTACCGCGCCATGACCGGGGAAATGTTTGCCGGTGGTTTTCATTCCTGCCGCGTGCATACCGTCAATAAAACGGGTCGCCATCGCCAGCGCTTTGATCGGGTCAGCATGATAGGAACGTTCGCCAATCGCAGCGCTGATATGCCCGACATCCAGTACCGGCGCAAAGCTGATATCAATATCCATCGCGATCATTTCACTGGCCATCAGCCATCCGGCCTCTTCCGCCAGTTTACCGCCTGTTTCCAGCCCGTGCAGCGCCGCAAAAGACTGTGCGGCGGGCAGTCGGGTGAATCCTTCCCGGAAACGCTGTACGCGCCCGCCTTCCTGATCGACGGCCACTACCAGATGGTTGCGCGACGCCGCACGGATCTGGCGCACCAGTTCACGTAACTGTTCCGGGTCGTGGTAATTGCGCGTAAACAGAATCAAACCGCCCACCAGCGGATGGGCCAGAATCTCACGCTCTTCCGCATCCAGCTCAAACCCTTCGACATTCAACATTACTGGACCCACACTGCTCTCCTTAATCCTTCGTTGCCAGCTGCCGCCAGGTTGCATCGGCCAGACTGATAAATTGTCGTTCGCCGGTCTGTTGCCAGCGGTATTCAAACCAACCGGCCTTCAGCATCAGTATCCACGGATACCAGCGTCTGACCTGTTGCCATAATTTGTGCCCGTCTATGCGTGCGCTAACGGCATACGCGTCGACCAGTTGCCGGTGTTGCTCAACATCGTCCACCCACACCGCCGCCAGTTCAAGAGCGATATCACCGTCTCCGGCATATTCCCAGTCGATCAGCCGTAGCCCTGCCGGGCCATGAACGATGTTGGCGGCGTGGACATCCATATGCAGCGGCGCGAGGCGTAGCGGACGAGGCTCCCTTCGCTTGCGCAGACGTTTTAACTCTCTTAACCAGCGTGGTGTTCGCCGTGCCGGATCGCTTCCCTGCCAGTATTGTTCCAGCAGCGGTAGCAGACAGATACGCCAGCCAAAACAGGGCTGCTGATGAAGATAATACAGTAAGCTCGCCAGTTCGTCGGCTCCCGGCAGTCCGGATTTTATCTCACCCGGAACATAGTCCACCGCCATCCAGCCGTTCAGGTAAAAACGCGGCTTCGGCGCAAGGCTTTCAGGCAGCCGCGATAAAGCATGATACTGGCGTAAAAAATGCGCTTGCGGCGCATCGGGATCGTGATGGCGGCGAAGAACCAGCCGCTGGGTTGGACTTTCAATAATCACACTCCCACCGCTAAGACCGCTCTGGCCTTCAGCGACGGGACGATAGTGCGGAAAGTAGCGCGACAACACCGCGTCGCGCTCTGGGATATTATTGCTGCTGAACGGCACCTTTACCTGACCAGATTATCTCGCCAGTTTGTACCAGCATTAGTTGCATTTGCAGTGATGGCGCGTTGACGTTACCCGATGCGCTGGAATAAAGCACGTAGTGCGCGCCAACGTTACGGGCAATACCAATCGCTTTGCTACGCGTTCCCAGACTGTCCTGCGGCGACAGCCCTAACTGCTGTTTTGCCATCGACAACTGTTGCGCAGAGACCAGGGTAAATTTGCCATTGTTCGCCAACGCATTGCGCAGCGTTTCAGTGGCTTCACCCGCGTTCAGCGAACCGTTAGTACGGTTATTCACGCTATCGACCAGCAGTACGCTCCCCGCCGTCACGCCGTCGGCTTGCAACATTTTGCCCACCATCGGCTGCATCGCGCTATTCCAGTCGTAATGACGTATGCGCGGCGCCGGTGCCGCAGTCTGATCTTCATGTTCAATAGGCCCCGGCTGTCCCGGGATCGTAGGCACCGAAGGGACCCCAGGAGCAGGTTCTTGCGGCTGTGCGGGCTGTTCCGGCGTGGGTTTCACCTCATCAACCGGAGCGGGTTCACGTTGCACCACACAACCGGACAGGAACATCGCCAGCGCGGCTATCAATGCGTAGCGACTCATTTTTGTCTTCAAGATTCACCCCTTACAAATAAAGATAAAGTCTGACTTTGTGCGCCCCCAGATAATTGGCGCTGCCATACAGCGTGACCGACGAATGCGCCGGAATCGTCACACTGCGCGGCGCTTCCAGAGGATGCATTTCTAACCCCCTGGCGTCATACCAGTAAAAGCGATAATGAACGGTAACGGGTTTTTGCCTTTCGTTATACAGCGTTGAGGATGCAGAGGGCTGAATATCAGACGTGGTCAATGTCGGCGCTTGCGCGGTGATCCCCGCCGCCAGCAGCGTCGACTCCATCACCAGCGACTGTTCATCGCTTACCGGGATCTCAGGATGAGAACGGCACCCGGCAAGTAAGAGCAGACCCAGTGACAGCGCAATGCATCCTCTGGTCATCATGACAGGCCTTTGTGCGCGAGCATAGGACCGAGCGCACGACCGCCCAGCAGATGCATATGGATGTGATACACCTCCTGACCGCCATGACGATTGGTATTCATGATCAGGCGGTAGCCATCTTCGGCAATGCCTTCCTGCTCGGCAATTTTTGCCGCCACGGTAATCATCCGTCCCAGCGCCTGCTCATGCTCTGCGCTGACGTCATTGACCGTCGGGATCAGAACGTTGGGAATGATCAGGATGTGTGTAGGCGCCTGGGGTGAAATATCCCGGAATGCCGTCACCAGGTCATCCTGGTAAACGATATCGGAAGGGATTTCACGACGAATAATCTTGCTGAATATAGTCTCTTCTGCCACGACGTTTTCCTTTTCTAAAAATTGCCATGCGTGATGTCATGCTACGCTGAGCCACATTGCGAGTATAGAGTATGATCGACTTAAACCTGCTCTTTCAACCTTAACCCACGATTTCTTAAGCAAAAAACCATCACAATGGCGCTCTTATAACCATTTATCCCCTCTCCTGTGCCAAAAAGTAATGAAACAAGATTTCAGAAAGCAAGTTACATCTGTTTACAGAGTTAATATGAATGCGTATATTTCGCATTTGCATTTTCATGCGCATTAAATGGTTAGAAAAATAAAAAGGGGCTCATCGCCACCTTATATGGCCTGAGCCAGAGTTCGTTCACTATTAAGGGCTTTCTGATGTCTTTCACAACACACAACAGGGATGAACAATGCCAGGCTGGCGCAACACCCTCGTTGCTGGCAGCCTGCATCGCGATGGCATTGATGCCATCCATGAGTTTCGCGGCGACCACACCGGAAGAGACCGTCATTGTCGACGGTTCTGTACCAGCCGACTCCGCGGGCAACGACGAACAGGATTACAGCGTCAAATCCACCACCGCCGGAACCAAAATGATGATGACCCAACGCGATATTCCGCAGTCGGTAAGCATCGTCAGCGAACAACGTATGGAAGACCAGCAGTTGCAAACGCTGGGCGACGTGATGGACAGTACGCTGGGGATCAGCAAAAGCCAGGCGGATTCTGACCGCGTCAGTTACTTCTCCCGTGGTTTCCAGATTGATAACTATATGGTTGATGGTATTCCGACCTGGTTCGAATCCCGCTGGAACCTGGGTGACGCCCTCACCGATATGGCGCTCTATGAGCGCGTGGAAGTGGTACGCGGTGCAAACGGTCTGATGACCGGCACCGGCAACCCGTCAGCCTCCATCAATATGATCCGTAAACACGCCACCAGCCGCGAGTTCAAAGGCAACGTCTCGGCGGAATATGGCAGCTGGAATAAACAGCGCTACGTGATGGATCTGCAAAGCCCGCTCACCGATGACGGTAATGTACGCGGCCGCATAGTGGCGGGTTATCAGGACAACGACTCCTGGCTCGATCGCTATCACAACGAGAAAAACTTCTTCTCTGGCATCATTGATGCTGACCTGGGTGAAACCACCAGCCTGGCCGCCGGGTATGAGTACCAAAAAATCAGAGTGGATAGCCCAACCTGGGGTGGCCTACCGCGCTGGAACACCGATGGCAGCAAAAACAGCTATGATCGCGCCCGTAGCACCGCGCCAGACTGGGCGTATAACGATAAAGAGAGCAATAAAGTCTTTGTCACGTTCAAACAGCGTTTTGCCGACACCTGGCAGGCGACGATGAATGCCACTCACTCGGAAATCAAGTTCGACAGTAAAACGATGTATGTCGATGCGTATGTGAATAAGGCAGATGGCATGCTGGTCGGTCCTTACAGCAACTATGGACCGGGGTTCGATTACGTTGGCGGTACGGGCTGGAACAGCGGCAAACGTAAAGTCGATGCGCTGGATCTTTTTGCTGACGGCAGCTATGACCTGTTTGGTCGCCAGCATAACCTGATGTTCGGCGGCAGCTACAGCAAACAGAACAACCGCTATTACAGCTCCTGGGCTAACGTCTTCCCGGATGAGATCGGCAGTTTCAATAACTTCAATGGCAATTTCCCGGAAACCGACTGGGCACCGCAATCACTGGCCCAGGACGACACCACGCACATGAAGTCGTTGTACGCCGCAACGCGCGTTTCACTGGCTGATCCGCTGCACTTGATCCTCGGCGCACGCTATACCAACTGGCGTATTGATACCCTGAGCTACAGCATGGAAAAAAACCACACTACGCCCTATGCCGGTCTGGTTTATGACATCAATGATAACTGGTCTACTTACGCCAGTTATACCTCCATCTTCCAGCCTCAGAATAAACGCGATAGCGGCGGAAAATACCTTACGCCCATCACCGGTAACAACTATGAGGTTGGCCTCAAGTCTGACTGGATGAACAGCCGACTGACCACCACCCTCGCCGTGTTCCGCATTGAGCAGGATAACGTTGCCCAGTCGACCGGTTCACCGATTCCGGGTAGCAATGGCGAAATTGCCTATAAAACCGCGAACGGGACCGTCAGCAAAGGGGTTGAATTCGAAGTTAACGGCGCGATTACCGATAACTGGCAGATGACCTTTGGCGCGACGCGTTACGTCGCAGAAGACAATGAAGGCAACGCCGTTAATCCGAATCTGCCACGTACCAGCGTCAAGCTTTTCACCCGCTACCGTCTGCCGGTGATACCTGATTTGACCGTCGGCGGTGGTGTGAACTGGCAGAACCGCGTCTACACCGATACCGCGACGCCGTACGGTACCTTCCGTGCTGAGCAAGGCAGTTACGCGCTGGTGGATTTGTTCACCCGCTATCAGGTAACCAAAAACTTCTCCGTGCAGGGTAACGTCAATAACCTGTTCGATAAAACCTACGATACCAACGTTGAAGGGTCGATTGTTTATGGTGAGCCCCGCAATGTGAGCATCACCGCAAACTATCAGTTCTGATTGTAGCCCGTAAAAAAGGCAGCCATTCGGCTGCCTTAGTTCTCCCCAACTTCTTAGGTCTTAGCTGTTACGGATGTATTCATCCATCTCAGTTTTCAGGTTATCGGATTTCGTACCGAAAATTGCCTGAACACCGGAACCTGCGACCACCACACCTGCGGCACCCAGTTTCTTCAGGCCAGCCTGATCCACTTTCGCCACGTCAGCCACGCTGACACGCAGACGGGTAATGCACGCATCCAGGTTAGTGATGTTTTCTTTACCACCAAATGCCGCAATCAACGCAGGAGCCATTTCACTGGTCGCGCCCGCTTTCGCGTCATCGGTATTATCTTCACGACCCGGAGTCTTCAGATCCAGCGCTTTGATCAGCACGCGGAAGATGGTGTAGTAAACAATCGCGTAGCCTGCACCGACAATCGGGAACAGCCACAGCTTGCTGCTGTTACCGGACAGCACGATAAAGTCGATCAGAC